>JAGOBQ010000029.1 GCA_017999215.1 Thermoanaerobaculia bacterium | reverse complement strand
CCCCGCGGCCACCGCGTGGGCCCCGGCGTTCGAGAACTACACCTTCGTCGACGAGGGCGGCGCCACGGCGCTGACCGCCGAGGTGGAAACCCCCGAGGACTTCGAGGCGTTCATGAACGACGCCTGGCCGAAGGCGCTCGCGAAGCTGAAGGAGATCTGCGAGGAAGCCGCCTCCCGCTGACCCGCGGCGCGGAGCTATCCTCGCGCGGATGCAGGCCCCGCGAATGAGCATCCTCGACGCCGTCGGCAAGACCTCTCTCGTTCGCCTCCGGAGAGTCGTCCCCGCGGGCTCCGCGGACGTCCTCGTCAAGCTCGAGGGAGAGAACCCCACCGGGAGCATGAAGGACCGGATGGCGCTCGCCGTGATCTCGCGCGCCGAGGCGGACGGGCGCCTTCCTCCGGGCGGCACGGTCGTCGAGTACACCGGCGGGAGCACCGGGACGTCGCTGGCGTTCGTCTGCGCCGCGACGGGCCACCCGATCCGGATCGTCACCTCCGACGCCTTCAGCCGCGAGAAGCGCGACCACATGGCCGCGCTCGGCGCCGAGCTGACGCTCGTCCCGAGCGAAGGAGGGCTCACCACGAAGAAGCTGATCCTCGACATGATCGAGGCCGCCCGCGCGATCAGCCGCGAGAGCGGGGCGTTCTTCACGAACCAGCTCGAGAACGCCGACGCCATCGCGGGCTACTACCCCCTGGCCGAGGAGATCCGGCGACAGGCCGGCGGGGACGTCGACGCCTTCGTCCACTCCGTCGGGACCGCAGCTTCGCTGCGCGGGGTCGCGACGGTCCTCAGGCACGAGACCCCCCGCGTGCGGATCGTCGCCGTCGAGCCCGCGGAGTCGTCCGTCCTCCTCGGAGGCCCGGCCGGCCCGCACAAGATCGAGGGGGTCGGCATCGGCTACCTGCCGCCCCTCTGGGAGCCCTCCCTCGTCGACGAGGTCCTCGCCGTCACGACGGAGGAGGCGAAGGAGATGACGCGGCGCCTCGCGCGGGAGGAGGCGCTCTTCGCGGGGACCTCCACCGGCGCGAACGTCGTCGCGGCGCTCCGCGTCGCCGAGCGTCTCGGGGCCGGCGCGAAGGTCGCGACGCTCGCGTGCGATTCCGGCCTCAAGTACCTCAGCACGGACGTCTACCGGAAGGCCTGATCCCGGGCCTCGAGGAGTCGCCGGCGTCCCGGGGGGCCGGCCGCTAAGATCGAGCGCGTGATCTCCTTCTTCACGCCTCTCCACGAAGGCCACGCCCCCCGGTACGAGTATTTCCGCGGCGAGCGCGTCCCCTGCTTCGAGTCGCCCGTCCGGGCGGCGTTCGTTCGCGACGCGCTCGTGGCGCGGGGACACGAGCTCCGGACGCCGACGATCGACGCCGCTCCCCTCCTCGCGCGCGTCCACTCCCCGCGCTACCTCGCGTTCCTCGAGTCCGCCTGGAGCCAGTGGCTCGCCCGCGACGCGGGGAACGCCGAGGTCCAGCCCTTCCCGTCGGTGTGGCCGGTCCGGACGCTCCGGAGCGACGTCGAGCCGGACGACTTCGTGGCCCGGCTCGGCCTCTACTCGATGGACAACGGGACGCCGCTCGCGGCCGGCACCTGGGCCGCCGTGAAGGCGGCGGCCGACGCCGCCGCGAGCGCGGCCGAGCTCGTCGCCTCCGGCGAGAGGTGCGCCTTCTCCGCGACGCGCCCGCCCGGCCACCACGCGGGGGCCGACTTCATGGGGGGCTACTGCTTCCTGAACAACGCCGCGGTCGCCGCCGAGGCGCTGCTCCTGCGTGGCTCGCGGCGCGTCGCGCTCCTGGACGTCGACTACCACCACGGCAACGGGACGCAGAGCCTCTTCTACGGCCGCTCCGACGTCTTCTTCGCGAGCCTCCACGCCGACCCGCGCTTCGAATACCCGTTCTACCTCGGCCACGCCGACGAGACGGGCGAGGGTGACGGAGAGGGCTTCAACCTGAACCTCCCGCTGCCGGCGGGTACGCGCGGCGGGGAGTGGCTCGCCGCGCTCGAGACGGCCTGCGCGCGGTTCGCGGAGGCCGGCGCCGACGCGCTCGTCGTCTCCCTCGGCCTCGACACCTACGCCGGCGACCCGCTCACGAAGTTCGCGCTCGAGCCGGAGGACTTCCGGCGCCTCGGCGCGCGCCTCTCGCGCCTCGGCCTCCCGACGGTCCTCGTCCTCGAGGGGGGCTACGCCGCCTCGGAGCTCGGCACGAACGCGACGAACGTCCTCGACGGTTTCGAGAACGCCTGACACGCACGGACCGGCAACGCGGGGCCGGGCTCGAAACCGTGTCTTGGCGTCGCCGATACACGATTGCACGCCTGACCCCGATTTCGGCTTCCCCGATGCGTGATGCGCGACACCTCGGCGCGGCGGCGGCGCGCGACCGGTGACGCAAAGCACCTGTTCCTCCTCCCCCGGGTGCTATGAACGGCGCACCAAGCACCAAGGAGAACGAACCATGCAGACCCGGATCGACGTGCGCGCCGTGCCCATCCCGCAGGGAGTCGCCGATCTCGCCGGCGCCCACCACCTCTTCATCGTCTGGACGGGGGAGGACGGCAAGGAGCTCTTCCTCCGCGGAGGGCCGGGCAACCCGAAGCTCGGCCCCGTCGACCAGGACTCGATGGGTTTCGGGGCGATCCAGTGCACCTGGGGCCCCTACGTCCCGGGCTCGATCGACTACAACCCGGGTGCGAAGTCCGTCCGGGTCGGCGTCGGCTACCGGAAGGAGAGCTACGACAGGATGGTCCGCGTCTGCCAGACGATCAACTTCATGGGGATCGGCTACCGCGCCACCGGGCCGAACAGCAACTCGGTCGCCCGGACGCTCCTCACGGTGCTCGGCATCCCGCCGAAGAAGCCGGACGTCCTCACGCCGGGATGGGATCACCCGCCGCTGGCCCGCTGACGCCCGGCGGGGCCGCGCCCCGGGGTCAGGCGTGAAATCGTGTATTGCCCGGGGCAATACACGATTTCACGCCTGGCCCTCCACCGAGTCCCCCTTCCGTCTTAGGATCGCGGTCCATGAGCAGCGTTCGTCGGGTGGCCGGGACCTACAGTCTCCACGTCGCGCCCTACATCGCGCTCGTCGCCGAGCCCGACGTCCTCGCCGTCCTCGAGGCGCAGGGGACGGCCTTCGAGACGGCCCTGCGCCGCCTCCCGGCGGCGACGGCGCGCTCGCGCTACGCCGAGGGGAAGTGGAGCGTCGCCCAGGTCGTCGGGCACGTCGTCGACTCCGAGCGGGTGTTCGGCTACCGGGCGCTCGCCACCGCACGCGGCGAGAAGGCGACGCTCCCGACCTTCGACGAGGACGCCTACGCGGCCGCCGCCGGACACGACGACTGCCCCCTGGACGAGCTCCTCGACGAGCTCGCCGCCCTCCGGCGGAGCCACGTCCTGATGTTCCGTCACCTCGACGGCGCCGCCTGGGATCGCCTCGGGCTCGTCGGGGGGCACCCGAACGCCGCGCGCGCCTGGGCCTTCGTCATGGCGGGGCACCTCCGCCACCACGCGAACGTCCTCCGGGAGCGCTACGGACTCCCGGTCGAAGCGTGACCGGCCGCACGAGCAAGGCCCGCAGGGGCTCTGCCGCCGCGCGATGAGCGTCGCTTTCGACATCCGCCCCTCGATCGCACCGGCCCGATGACGGAGGTCGTCGAACGCATGAAGAACCTGCCCCAGCTCTTCGAGAACAACCGCTCCTGGGCCGAGGGCCGGCGCCGCGCCGACCCCGAGTTCTTCTCGCGGCTCTGCCGCCAGCAGGCGCCCCCCTACTTCTGGATCGGCTGCTCCGACAGCCGCGTCCCCGCCAACGAGATCGTCGGGCTCCAGCCGGGCGAGCTCTTCGTCCACCGGAACGTCGCGAACCTGGTCGTCCAGAGCGACCTGAACGCCCTGTCCGCCCTCCAGTTCGCCGTCGACGTCCTCCGCGTCCGGCACGTCATCGTCTGCGGGCACTACGGCTGCGGGGGCGTCCTGGCGGCGCTGCAGGACGAGCGGCACGGCCTCGTCGACAACTGGCTCCGGCACGTCGGCGACGTGCGGGAGAAGCACGGCGCGCAGCTCGGAAGGCTCGACTCCGCGAGGGCGGTCCGGGACCGCCTCTGCGAGCTGAACGTCATCGAGCAGGTCCGGAGCGTCGCGTGCACGACGATCGTCCGCGACGCCTGGGCGCGCGGACAGGAGCTCTCGCTCCACGGCTGGGTCTACGCGCTCGAGGACGGCCTCCTCCGGGACCTCGGCGTCTCGGTCCGGACCGAGGCCGAGCTCGCCGAGGCCTACGGCCGCGCCGTCGCGGAGCGCCCCGCCGGCGTGGCGCCTCCCGGCGGCGAGAGAGGCCCCTGAGCGCCTCTCAGTAGTACTCGGCCAGCACGAGCATCCGCTCCGTCCCGTCGGCGAGGGTGAAGCGCACCTTCGTCCCCGCCTCGGCCTCGGCCCAGCGGAGCTCCGTTCGCCACGAGTCCGGGCCCGCCGGCTCCCCGTCGAGCGCCGTGACGCGCTCGCCGGTCTTCCAGCCCGCCGCCGCGGCCGGGCTTCCGGGAGCGACGAACTCGACGACGAGGGCGCCGTCCGCCCAGTCGAGGTCGAGCCCCGTCTTGTCCTTCGGGAAGGGGGCGGCGAGGCCCGGTCCCGGCTCGAGCCAGAGGACGGAACGCGAGTAGTCGAAGAGGACCCGGAACCGCGCGAGGATCCCCGCGCCCAGGTTCCCTTCCTGGCGCTTCGTGTCGAAGGCGCCGCCGACGTCGGTCGTCTGGAACGAGGCCGGGACGTTCCGCAGCTCGTATCCGGCGACGGAGACCGAGCGCAGCGTCGCGAGCTTCGAAATCGTGGCGCCGCCGACGCCGCCGCCTCGCCTCTCCGAGACGGGCCGTCCCTCGAGGAGCCTTCGCGCATCGGTGTAGTGGCGGAAGACCGAGAGCGCCCCCCCCTGCCCCGTGTCGAGGCCGACGACGACCGGCTCGTCCCCCTCGATCGAGATCCGGAGGCTCTTGTGCCCGTCCTCGGCCGGGAGGAGGTCGACCTTCCGGCCGGGTCCCTCGTACCGGAACGTCGCCGCGTCGTGGAGGCGCAGGCGCGAGAGCGGGTAGTCGAGGTCGACGACGAGGGCGTGGAAGAGCTCCTTGCCGAGGATGACGGGAAGCGGCCGACCGAGCCTCCGCCCCACGTCGGAGAGGTCGATCACCGCCGCAGAGATCGGACCGACCTCGACGCCGGCCACCTTCAGCGTGAGGCCGGAGACGAGTCCGGCGCCGACGTTCCCGCCGGTGCCGCGCGCCTCCATCTCGCCTTCGGGGCGGAGCTTCAGCTTATCGGCGAGCGCGCGATCCAGGACGGTCATGCCGGCACCGGAGTCGAGGACGACGTCGGTCGGGACGCCGTTCAGCTCGCCCGCGAGGAAGACGTACCTCTTCCGGAAGAGCTCGATCGGGACCCAGTCGGTCGTCCTCCGTCCCGCCGGGAGACGGACGAGCGACCCTTCCGGGGCCGGCGGCGCGAAGAGGGCGTCCTCGAGCCCCCGATTCAGGCCGACCTCTTCCCACGCCAGGCTCTGCGCCTGGCGGGCGGTCTCCCCCTCGATCTCCTGTCGGGTCGCGATGCGGACGCCGTTCACGACCCGGACGTCCGAGAAGGTCGTCCAGGTCGTCCGGCCGTCCTGGACGTTTCTCTCGTACCGCGACTCCCCCGTCGCCGGGTCGACCAGGAGGTCGCAGGTGTCGCCGTCGGGGTACGTGAAGCGGAGGACCGACCACGAGCGGCCACCGCGCGCCTCGGAGCCGGCCACGCTCGTGACGACCCCGTCCCCGCGCAGGTGCCGACCGAACGTCCTGTCGAGTGCGCGTCGCTGGAGCCGGACCTTGTCGAGCCCCATCGGCTCGATCTGACCGCTCGCGTTCCGCTCCCACCCCTCGCTTCCCGCGAGGACCTCGACGCTCCGGAGGACCTTCAGGTCGACCTCGGTTCGCTGGCGACCGTCCCGGCGGGCCCGAACCGAGAGGCGTCCGGACAGACCGGCGACGCGGATCGTCCCGTCGAGGCTGAGGTCCTTCATCGCGTCGAGCGCCGGCCAGCCCCCGAGCCAGGCCACGTGCTTCTCGACGAGCGTCGCGGCGTCCGCCGCGACGGGTTCCGCGGCCGGGGCCTCCGGCCGCGCCGCGAGCCGCCCCGCGCCGAGGAGCGGGGCGAGGAGGAGAGCGGGGGTCACGAAGAGTCGTCGTGCGCGGGAGGTCATTCGTCTTCTCCGTTCTCCGCCGCATCGGCGCCCCGTCCGATCGCCTCCTGGAGCCGCCGAAGGCCGGCGGGGCGGCTCGAGAGGAGGGAGATCCCGACGAGGGCGTCGGAGTCGGCGAGCGAGTCGCGCCCCTTCCACGCGGTGTGAAGGAGCTCCATGGCGACGTGGTTGTGGTGGAGGCACGACAGGAACGTGCTTCGGCTCCAGACCGCCTGGTGAACGGTCTCGAGCGCGGGGTCGAACAGGGCGAGGAGGTGCTCCTCCGCGTCGACGACGAGGGAGAGCTGCTGGCCCGGCCACTCCGTCAGCGCCCTCCGAGAGTCGGGCTCGACGACTTCTGCGACGTCGCGCAGGTCCCTGCGGCCGTACGTCTTCACGACCACCCGGACGCCGCGGGAGACGGCCCCCTCGAGGTCGCCGGCGAGGAGGTCGAGCGGACCCGGGAAGAGGTCGGCGAGGACGATCTCGCAGGCCCGCCCGAGCATCGCGCGAGCCCGTTCGAAGACCTGGTCGCGCGCGCGGAGGGCGTAGACCCTCTCGTCGGCCGTCGCCGACGATCGCCGGGCGAGGGCCGCCCGGGCCGCTTCCCGCTTCTCCCGCGACCGCCGCTCCAGGCCGGCCAGGAGCTCGTCGGGCGGCACCGCCCGAATCAGGCGGTTCTCCCCTTCGTCGACCTGGACCGCTCCCTGCTGCACGAGGGACGCGATCGCCTTGTAGGTATTCGCCGTCGGCTTCCCTATTGCGTGGCTTATCCGGTAGCCCGTGGCCGCCTCGCCTTGGACGAGGAACGCATAAATGAGAGCCTCTATCTCGGAGAAGCCAAGCTCCTGGAGTGATTTGGAGACGTCTTCGTCAACATTAGTAGCCACAGCAACTAATAATTTGGAGCGATACGGCCGACCTGTCAAGGGCTCGGAGCTCGAGTTCCTTCGTCCCGCCTCGCGACCCCGCCGTCAGCGCAGGACCAGCGGGACGAGGAGGAGGACGCCGGTCGGGATCACGACGCAGGCGAGGAGGTTGAGCCGGAAGCCGGCCCGGACCATCTGCGTGATCGGAACCAGCCCCGAGCCGTAGACGATCGCGTTCGGCGGGGTGGCGACAGGCAGCATGAACGCCATGCTGCATCCGAGCGCGCATCCGAGCGACGGCTCGAGCGGCGAGACGCCGGCCGCCTGCGCGCTCGCGATCGCGAGGGGAATCAGCATCGTCGCGGCGGCGGTGTTCGACGTCACCTCGGTGAAGAAGATCGAGAAGACGGAGAAGACGATCGTCAGCCCTGCCAGCGTCGAGACGCCCGTCGCCCCCACGAGGCCGTGCCCGAGCGCCTCGGAGAGCCCCGTCCGGAACATGGCGGCGCCGAGGGAAAGGCCCCCGCCGAAGAGGAGGAGCGTCCCCCAGTCGATCTTCGTCGCCTCTCCCCAGCTCATCGCCCTGCTGCCGCCGGCGCCCCCCGGCAGGAGGAAGAGGAGGCTCGCTCCGAGCACGGCGACTGCTCCCTCGGGGAGAGCGCGTCCGAGAGAGAGCGCGACCGGGTGCTCCGCGCCGAGGAGGAGTGCGAGGAGCCCCGGTCCGACCCAGCAGGAGACGGTGGCGAGGACGGCCACGGCCACGCTCCGCTCCCCCGTCGTCCAGGGACGCGTTCCTCCGGACTCTGCCGCGACGGGGCGCACCGGCGCCGCACCTCCTCCGTTCCAGCCCAGGACGAGGGCCGTCGCCGCGACCATCGCGAGGAGTATCGGCAGCGCGACGAGGAGCCAGGGGACGAAGCCGACGCGAATCCCGGCGAGCGCCGAGAGCTGCCCGATCGAGACGAGGTTCGGCGGCGAGCCGACGGGCGTCCCGACGCCGCCGACGGACGCGCCGTAGGCGCAGGCGAGGAGAAGGGCGCGCGCGAGCGGCGAGCGGCCCGACCCCTCCGAGAGGGTCCCGAGCGTCCCGAGCGCGATCGGGTAGAGCATCGCCGTCGTCGCGGAGTTCGAGAGCCACATCGAGAGCGCCGCCGAAAGGGCGAGGAACGTGACGACGACGCGTCGCGGGGAAGAGCTCGCCGCCGGGATCGCCAGGATCGCCCGCGCGATCCTTCGATCCAGCCCGTGGGCGCTCATCGCGCCCGCGAGGAGGAACGACCCGAGGAAGAGAAAGATGATCGGGTCTCCGAACGCCGCGAACGCCTCCTTCGCGGGCGCCACCCCGAGGACGACGGTCAGCGCCGGGCCGAGGATCGCCGTCGCGGGGAGCGGCACCGCCTCGGTGATCCACCAGACGAGGACCCACGCGACGACGGCGAGGAGCTTCGCCGCCGCGACCGGCAGCGCGGCCGGAGGGAACGCGAGGAGGACGAAGAAGGCGAGCGGGCCGAGGACGAGGCCGACGCTCCTCCGCATCCTCTCGAAGCGTTCTTCCGCCTCGGAGAGGCGCCCCTCCGGGGGAGACGTGTCGGGAAGGGAAGCGTGGGGCTGCACCGCCGCCCCTCAGTCTAGGCCCGGCCGCGGCTCGTGTCTCGCGAAGAGGCGCTATCGTTCTTCCATGCACGCCTCGTCCTTCGCTCCCGCCCGCTACGCGCGCCACCGAGAGCTCCACCGGACCGACCGGATCGGCTGGCTTCGGGCGTCCGTCCTCGGAGCCAACGACGGCCTCATCTCCACCGCGAGCCTCGTCGTGGGCGTCGCCTCGACCGGAGCCACCCCGGGCTCCGTCGCCGTCTCCGCGGCGGCCGGCCTCCTCGCCGGGGCGATGTCGATGGCCGCCGGGGAATACGTCTCCGTCAGCTCGCAGGCGGACACCGAGCGGGCCGACCTCGAGAAGGAGCGCCATGAGCTGGCCACGGACGAGCCCGGAGAGCTCGCGGAGCTCGCCAGCATCTACGTTTCCCGCGGGCTCGACCGCGACCTCGCGGACCGGGTCGCCGAGCAGCTCATGGCGCACGACGCCCTCGGCGCCCACGCCCGCGACGAGCTCGGGATGTACGAATCAACCGCCGCCCGGCCGATCCAGGCGGCCCTCTCGTCGGCCGCCAGCTTCGCCGTCGGCGCCGCCCTTCCCGCCCTCGCCGCCGCCCTCGTCCCGGGCCGGCTCCTCGTTCCGCTCGTCGCGGCCTCGACGCTCGTCCTCCTCGCCGGGCTCGGCGGGCTGGCCGCCCGGATCGGCGGCGCTCCGATGTGGACCGGTGCGGGCCGCGTGACGTTCTGGGGAGCGCTCGCGATGGGCGTCACCGCTGCAGCGGGAGCGCTCTTCGGCGCCGTCGGCTGATCGGCCGGCCGCGAGGCGCCGCCCGGGAGAATCGAGACCTGACCCCTATAATCGACCCATGCCCCGCTACGTCGGATTCCTCCGGGCCGTGAACGTCGGCGGGCGGATCGTGAAGATGGACCGCCTCCGGCAGCTCTTCGAGGAGACCGGCTTCACGGGGGTCTCCACCCACCTGGCGAGCGGGAACGTCCTCTTCACGGCGGGACGCGGCCGGAGCGCGACGCACGAGGCGAAGATCGAGAGGTCGCTCGAGGCGGGGCTGGGGTGGGAGGTCGCCACGTTCCTCCGGACCCCGGCCGAGATGGCCGCCGTCGTGGAACGGCTGCCCTTTCCCGCCGAGGACGTCGCGACGGCGCACGCGGTCTACGTCGGTTTCCTCAAGTCCCCTCCCGCGCCGGACGCGCGCGCCCTCCTCCACGGCCTCCGGACCCCGACGGACGCCCTCGAGGTCCACGGCCGTGAGGTCTACTGGCTCTGCCGCGTCCGGACGGCCGCCTCGGAGCTCTCGGGGGCCAGCCTCGAGAAGGCCCTGAAGCTCGCCGCCACGTTCCGGAACATGACCACCGTGCGCGCCGTCGCGGCGAAGCTCGCCCTCTGAGGCCCCGTCCCGGGCAGTCGCCGACCCGACGGTCGGAGCGGCGGGCTCCGGCTCGACCCTGCCGCAGCTCCCGTGACGCCGATCACACCCGGCCGGCGAAAGGTCTCTCCCCGACGCGACACTTTCCGAGCCAGAGGTGAATCACATGAGAACCGCGAAGGGCCTCGGCGCTCTTGCCATCCTTCTCTCTGCCGCCGTCTCCCCGGCGCATGCGCTCGCTCAATCGCGCGAGGAGACCCAGTGGATCGTGACGACGGCCCGGGGCACGGGTGCTCGCGGCCAGACGTACTACTCGACCGTCCACCTGTTCAATCCGCACACGGTCGACGTCCCGGCGACCTGGACGTTCCTCCCGCAGAGCGCGCTCGACGCGTTCGGCCGGGCTCTCGGCGAGAACGTGAACGCCCCCTCCACGACCGTCGTCGTCCCCGCCGGAAAGGCGATCGACCTGACCTCCCTCTGGCCCGCCTCCGGCGGCGGCGCCGCGGGAGCCGTCCGGATCGTCTCGATCCAGCCCGAGACGCAGCCGGAGCCTCTCCCCGTCACGGCGCACTCGGTGACGAGCGTCTACGCGCCCGGCACGGGCCGCGTCGTCGCCGGGCCGTTCATCCCGGGGCAGGGTGAGGCGTCGCTCCTCCGGGCCGGGGAGATCGGCCGCATCCGCTCCCTCCTGACCGGGTACTCCGAGACCGCCTCGTACCGGAGCAACGTCGTCCTCCTCTCGACGGATCCCGTCGAGGAGACGGAGCTGACGCTGACGCTGTTCGACCACTTCGGAGAGTCGCGCGGGAGCCGGTCGATCACGCTCGGCCGGCTCGCCCAGACCCAGGTCAACGACGTGGCCGACGTCTTCGACTACGTCCTCTGCCTGCACGGCTGCCCTTCGGCGAGCCCGTTCCCCGAGGCCTTCGAGATCGAGGTCCGCGTCCTCAGCGGCGGCCCGGTCGCCGCGGCGGGCATCGTCCTCGAGAACGAGACGGGCTCGACGACGTTCGTGCCGGCGCTCCGGACCGCGGCGCCGTAGGCGTCCGGACGGGCGAAGGGGTGCCGGCCGTCGCGTCCGCCGGCTCGGCGCCCCGCGCCCCGGCCGGGGAGGAGCGATACTCCGGGAAAGCTTCAACCCGGACGAAAGGGAGAGACTCTCATGGAAAGAACCGGAGTCGTCACGTTCCTCGGAAACCCGCTCACGCTCGTCGGCCCGGCCGTCAAGGCGGGCGACAAGGCCCCCGACTTCGCCGTCCTCGACAACGGACTCGCCCCGAAGACCCTCGCCGACTTCGCGGGAAAGACGGTCGTCCTCAGCGTCACGCCGTCCCTCGACACCCCCGTCTGCGACGCGCAGCTCCGGAAGTTCAACGAAGCGGCGACGAAGCTCGGCGAGGACGTCGTCGTCCTGAACGTCTCGATGGACCTCCCGTTCGCGAACAAGCGCTTCTGCTCCGTCGCCGGCATCGAGAAGGCGACGACGCTGAGCGACCACCGCGACGCCTCGTTCGGGCTGGCGTACGGCGTCCTCGTGAAGGAGCTCCGCCTCCTCGCCCGCGCGATCTTCGTCGTCGGGAAGGACGGGCTCGTCAGGCACGCCGAGGTCGTCCCCGAGATGACCCACCACCCCGACTACGACAAGGCGCTCGCCGCCGCGAAGTAGCGTTCGCTTCCGGGAGACGGATGCACCGGGCCGCCGCGACGCGAGGTCGCGGCGGCCCGTCTTCGCCTCCGTCCACATTGCGGAACGCGGAGGACGGCCTCGTTTCGGGGGAGGGCCGATCCGCCGGGACGCGGGCCTAGTCGTCGTCGCGCGGCGCCCTCGCGCGCCTCGGCGTCCTCGTGGGCTCCGGTGTCCTCGTGGGCTTCGGCGTCCTCGTCGGGGCGACCGTGGGCGTCGGTCCGGGCGTCTTCGTCGGCAGGGGCGTTCTCGTCGGCGTCGCGGTCGGCGTCGGCGAGGGCCGCGGCGTCGCGGTCGCACGGGGTGTCGGGGTCGGAGTCGGCGTCCCGCCGCCCGGCGGGTCGCCCTCTCCGTCCGGCCCGTCGTGGCAGCTGTAGCAGCCGACGGGCGTCCCGGCCGCGAACGCGACGGTCACGTCTTCCACGTCGAACGTCCGCGCCGCGAAGGTCCGGGAGAGGACCGTCCCCCGGTCGTCCGCGCCGTGGCAGGCGCGGCACGAGGCGAGGTCGCCGTGCTCGGCGTACTCGCCGTGCTCCTCGACCCACCACGCGCCGACCGGGTGCATCCCGTGGGGCCCGCCGGAGGCCGTCCGAGGGACGTTCCCGCCGTGGCAGGCCGCGCACTCCCCGAGCGTCCCCGCGTGACCCTGGAGGTCGAGGGACTGGAGGTTGTCGTTCGCGTGGGACGAGGGGTATTCGGCGTGCGTCGAGCCGTGGCAGGCCGAGCACTGGAGCCCCCCGTGCCCCTTCGAGAAGCGGTAGAGCGAGAGGCCGGCGGCGGGCGCGTCCGCGTTCGTCGCGAAGCGCGGGTCGGCGGCGACGCGGGGGTTGCCGGACGCGTCGAAGACCGAGGTGAAACGGATCTGCCCGGCGTTCCGGGTCGCGGTCCCGGTGTGGCACTGCTGGCAGGTCGGCTCGTCGAGCCAGCCCGTCCGCGCCGCAGCCCCGACGGCCGCCATTCCGCCGTGGCAGTCCTGGCACTGCATCAGCATCGAGCCGTCGGCCGCGGTCGCCTTCCCCATCGCGCCGCGCAGGCACTTCGTCTCGGAGCCGGGATGGCAGCGGTAGCAGGAGGAACGGTTCGCCGAGGAACCGAGCGTCTGCCCGTTCGTCGGGTCGGCGACGCCCGCGTGGAGGGAGTGCACCGCCCGCGTCAGCGGCGGGACACCCGGTTGTCCGCTCCCGGGCAGCGCCTCCGAGGAGTGGCACGCCGCGCAGAGGACGGCCTTCCCACGCACCGTCGCCGTGGCGAGGAGCCCCGCAGGGTCGTAGCCGGCGGTCGCGAGGGCCGGGGCCCACGCCGGGCTCGAGGCGGCGGCCTCGTCGTGGAGGCGGAGGACGTTCAGCCGGTAATCTCGCTCCGGGTCCGGGTCGAACGCCCAGCCCGCCGCGGGCCGCGCCGCCTCCACGGTGCCGGAGCCGTGGCACCCGCGGCAGTCCATCTCGTCCGAGACCGGCAGGACGATCCGGGTCGACGCGAGGACGTTCCACGCCGCGTCGCGCGCCGTCACCTTCATCAGCGGGTAGGGGTTCTTCAGCCCCGCGTCGTCGTACGGCGTGATCGGGATCCCCTCGGCGACGAACCAGCTCTGCGCGGCCTGGAACGTCATCGCCTTCGGCGCGTTCGCCGGCCCCGGCATGTCCTTCCCCGCGAGCCCCGCGTCCACCGGGAGCGACGCCCCGAAGAGCGAGCCGACGTGGTCCCAGAAGTTCGTCTTGCCGCGCGAGGTCGTGTTGATCGAGCCCTCGGGATCTGCGACGGCCTCGTACGTCACCGAGACCGACATGTCGCTCTTCACGAGCCTCCCCGACGGGTCGACGACCTGGGCGTGGATCGTGTTGTAGGGCGGGAGGATCGCGAAGAGCGCGAAGTCCGCGTCCATGCAGTGCATCCCGAGGTTGTTCCAGGCGACGACGGTCCAGCCCGTGGGCGAGACCGCGGCGCCGGGCAGGAGCGCGAGGAGGAGGAGCGCGAGGACCACCCCGAAACCCACGATCAGCTTCAGCCGCATGTCGTCCTCCTCGCCGGGACCGGACCTCGGATACACCTCGGCCCCGTACACCCTGCTGCCGGTGCAATGCGGCCCCGTCTGGTCCCGATTGACGTGAAGTGACGGTAAACCCGGAATCCCACGACGCGACCGAACGGACACCGAACCGGTCGCGCCGCTCACGGACCGTGTCGAGGCGATCCCGGCTCGCGCGTCAGAGGCGCTCGGCGATCACCTCGAGGACGAGCGGAGTGACCATCACGCTCGCCGGGTCGGCCTCCGCCGCCTTCAGCTCCGCGACGACCTCGGCGGCCCAGTCGGGCGAGACCCGGCCGAGCCCGAGAAGTCGCTCCGCGTTCGTCTCGACGAAGCTGGCCGGCCACCGCCAGGTCCGCCCTCCCGGCCGCGCGGCGAAGACGAGCGGCCGGACCGAGCGGAGACGGAACCCCTCGCGCGCGAGCGCGCCGACGAGCGCCGGAGCCACGTCCGGCTCGCCTCCCGCCGCCCTCCAGCTCTCCATGACCGCCGCGACGAACTCCGCGAGGCGGGGCCTCGGCGGCGCGAACCGCCAGCTCCCGTAGTCCGCGTACTCGTGGAAGACGGCCGTTCCGCCGGGGCGCAGGGCCCCGTGGACCCACCGGACCAGCGTCGGGACCGACGTGACGAACGACGCCACCCACCTGCACCACGCCATGTCGTGGCCGCCCGGCGGCGCGGACTCCATCAGGTCGGCGTCGCGCGTCGTCACCTGCTCCAGCCCGCGACGACGACGCTCCGCCTCGAGGACGGGAAGGAACTGCCCGGCCCGTTCGACGGCGAGGACCGCGCCGTGTGGACCGACCGCCTCCGCGAGGTCCCAGGTCGCCCAGCCCGGCCCCGCGCCAACGTCGACGACCCGCCAGCCGGGGCGAAGCCCGGCCCTCCGCCAGGCGGCCCGGGCGCACCCGCGCCAGACCCGGTGCTGGAGCCCGAGCCGCCGGACCTCCTCCTCGTGGGTACCGAGAATGTAGTCACCTCGCTCCGTCGTCACCGCAGCCTCCCGGCCCGTCCGCACCGCGAAGGCTCGGGACCCGCTCAGCGGGAAGCCCGCCGACGATCCCGGCCGCGGACGGTCACGACGCGAATCTAGTCCGTTCCGAGACGTTCGTCCGGCGGGTTTCGGCTGTCGCATTGATCGACGGCACGGAGAATGCTGCGTTCGACCGAGACATGCCGAAGTTGCCGTTTCGTGCCGCCCGGGCAGCCGCCCGGCCCCGGAGGACCCCGATGCGTGCTCGCGCTTTTGGCCTCGTGATCGCCCTCGCCGTATCGAACCTGGCGGCCTCCACCGCCGACGCGAAGCCCCCGAAGGAGAAGGGGGCGAAGAACGCCAGATCGGCGCCTGGCGGCCAGGTCCGTGAGAACGGAACACCGCCCGGCCTCGCGAGGAAGGGGGGTCTCCCGCCCGGCCTCGCGAAGAAGCTCGGGCCGATGCGTTCCGAGAAGGTCTACGTCGCATTCGACAGGAGATACGACGACCGGGCGTGGTTCCTCATCGACGGCGAATGGATACTGAAGTCGGGTTTCGAGCCCTCCGTCCGGGCCGAGGTGACCGCCTCCCTCGCACTCCCGCCGCTCCCAGCGCCTCCCCCGGTCCCGCTCCCGAGGATCGGCGTCGACCTGCACGTCGTCCTCTTCCCGTAGACCCGCCGCGGCGCCGTTCGCGACCCGGCGAGACCTCCCGTTCGGGTAGAGTGGCCGCGCACCGAACGCAGTCGCCGGGGGGGGAAATCGATGAGCGCTCTTCGCGACGAACGTGCCGCCGCCGCGGAGGCGGCCGCGAGGAAGGACGGCCCCTACCTCCTCTTCATGCTCGCCCTCAGCCTCCTCGCGCTCGGGCTGCTGGGCGCCGGCGTCTTCCTCCCCCTCGATCCCGACGAGGCGAGACTCCTCTCCTACGCGGACAACGCGGTCTGCGTCCTCTTCCTCCTCGACTTCTTCGTCACTCTCGCCCGCGCGGAGAACCGCTGGAGGTACTTCGTCACGTGGGGCTGGATCGACCTGATCTCGAGCATCCCGGCCGTCGAGGCGCTCCGGGTCGGCCGGACCGCCCGGGTCCTCCGGATCCTCCGCGTCCTGCGCGGCGTCCGCTCCGCGAAGATCCTGGCCGAGGTGCTCCTGCGGCGCCGGGCGGAGGGGGCGTTCCTCGCGGTCTGCCTCGTCTCCATCCTCCTCGTCTTCACCGGGAGCGTCGCGATCCTCCATTTCGAGACGGCCCCGGAGTCGAACATCAAGGGACCCGAGGACGCGCTCTGGTGGGCCGTCGTCACGCTGACGACCGTCGGCTACGGCGACCGGTTCCCGGTGACGACCGAGGGGCGCGTCCTCGCGGCGCTCCTGATGACGGCCGGCGTCGGCCTCTTCGGGACCCTCTCGGGGTTCGTCGCCTCCTGGTTCCTGAAGGCCCCCGCCGTCGGAGAGAGCCCATCCGGCTCCGAGGTCGCGGAGCTCCGGGCCGAGGTAGAGCGCCTCCGCCTCGAGCTCGCCGCCGCGCGCGAGGGAGACGGCGTGAGCCCCGCCGCACCACGCTAGGCGCGGCCGCGAAGCGCGCCCTCCCGGTTCGCCTCGACGCCTCCCGACGCACGGCCCTCCCGCGGGGCGAGACGGCCTTCGCGTCTCCGGAAAAGGCTCAGCCGCCGGCGTGCGCGGGGAGCGTCCGGGGCTCTCCCCAGGCCGCGAAGCGGCGCGCGGGGAGCGGCCGCGCCCCTCCGGCGGAGCGGCCCGATGCGACGGCGATCTCCGCCTCGGCGCGCGTGGCCGCCTCGCGGAACCCCGCCTCGCAGGCAGGGTGGGCCTTCGCCCAGGCGAGGAGGTCGAGGGCGTCGTCTTCCCGTCCGCCCC
>JAGOBQ010000028.1 GCA_017999215.1 Thermoanaerobaculia bacterium | reverse complement strand
GCCCGCGCGACGCCCGGGCCGCCCCGCGCGGACACCCGCGAGCGCGCCGGATGCGCCGGCCGGCGGCCCCTCTCCCCCGAGGCGTCGATCGGCCGCGGCCCGCTCGACGCGCTCCCGCGGATCGCGCCGTCGGCGCTCCTCCGCGCCTACCGGGAGCTCCTCCGCCGCCCCTGGCCCTCGCGCGACGACCTCCGCCTCGCCGTCCTCGACGGGATGAGGGCCGCGGGGCGGGACGGCACGGGTGCCGCGCTCGGCGCGCGCGGCCACCTCGTCAAGACGGGCACCGTCCCGGCGCTCGACGGCCGTCCGCTCGCGACCTCCGGGTGGGTGCTCGCCGCGACGCCGGGAGGCGAGAGCCTCGCGCTCGCGCTCCTCCCCGACGGCACCGGCGCGCGCGCCGCCGAGCTCCTCGGCGCGGAGCTCGCGCCGGGCGGCGATCGCCCGTCCTCACGTCCTGTCCGGGCCTCGCGTCGCCCGCCGGCGCACGTCCGGGTCCGCCTCCTCTCCACGCTCCGACCCGATTCGATCCGCGTGACGAACGCCGGAACCGGCCCCGTCCGGCTCCGCCGAAAGGGGGACCGCGACGCGTGGCTCGGCCCCGGCGCGAGCGCTGAGGCCGAGCCGGGCCTCTCCGCCGGGCCCGGCCTCCTGCGTCTCGACGTCGCGCCCCACCGCCTCGTCCGCTTCTTCGAGGGAAGCCTCGAGATCTCCGGCCGGAAAGGCTCCCCGCGCCTCGTCCTGACGACGGGGACGCGCGCGTGGGTCGACGGCGTCCTCCGCGGCGAGCTCGGCGGCCGCACGCCGGAGCTCCGCGAAGAGCTCGCGGCCGCGGCCCTCCGCTTCCTCCGCGGCGGACCGCGCCACGGGGCGGACCACCTCTGCGACACGACGCACTGCGCCGTCTTCGCCGGACGGGGCCCCGCCGTCGCGTGGGTCACGCCGCGGCGCGCCGAGCTCCTCGCCGGCGAGCGGCTCGCCGCCGGGACCGCTCTCCTCGACGATGCGGCCTGGGGACGTGCCCTCGATCTCGCCTCGCGCCCCGGGCCCGAGCATTTCACCGGCCACTGCGGCGGCGCGCCTCTCTCGCCGCGCGAGACCTGGGGCCGCGGTTCGCGCGAGGCGCCCTCCTGCCCGCGCCACGGGCCGGCGGACGGCGAGGCGTGGGAGCGCCTCCTCCCCGAAGAGGCGCTCGCCTCGGCCTTCGGGAGCCCCGTCGTCGAGCTTCGGGCGGAGATCGTGGACGGCGTGAAGCGGACCCGG
This sequence comes from Thermoanaerobaculia bacterium, assembly GCA_017999215.1. Taxonomy (GTDB): domain Bacteria; phylum Acidobacteriota; class Thermoanaerobaculia; order UBA5066; family UBA5066; genus UBA5066. The sequence continues at coordinate 15,368 of JAGOBQ010000028.1, read as the reverse complement.
GTCACGACGCGGGGGAGGAGCGAGGGGTTCCTCTACGACGACCTCCACCGCCTCCTCGCGCCGTCGCTCGGCTGGGACGCTCTCCCTTCCCCGCCCGACTCGTTCGAGCGGGTCGGCGACGGATGGCTCGCCCGCGGCCGGGGGCGGGGGCATCGCGTGGGGCTCTGCCTCGGGGCCGGGTCGCGCTAGTCTCCGCGCGTGAGACCCCTCCGGCTCCACGCTCGCCTCGCGAAACGCTCCCGCCGCGGCTTCCGCGGCTTCCCGGCGGCGACCGTCGCCTACTACGGCCCCGACGACGCGCGGGCCACGAAGGTCGTCGTCTCGATCGTCCCGTCGAAAGAAGCCGACCCGACGTTCCAGGAGACCTTCACGGCCGGGGAGGGGGACCTCCGGGGGGACCCGTTCGTCGGCGAGAAGGTCCTCGCGTTCGTCGAGAAGCACGACGCCCGAAGCGTCTTCGTGGCCGAGGAGATCCTCGGCTGCCCGCACGAGGAAGGGACCGACTATCCCGAAGGCGGGAGGTGTCCGGCCTGCCCGTTCTGGAGCGAGAGGGACCGCTGGGCCGCGACGAAGGAGCGGCTCAACGCCGCGCGCGGCGAGCTCCTCACGCGCGCGATCGCGGAGGTCGAGGCGGAGCGGAAGGCCGGAGAGTGACCGCCGCTCCTCGTCGTTCCTGACCGATCGAATCGAGCGGTCGATCGGCGAGACGCCGCGCCGCGGCACGCGCCCCGGTGCTACGCTGCCCCGCCATGGGAGCGGCTCCGGGACGAACCGCGCCGTCCGGTCTCGACGCGAGCGAGCGCCGCGTCCTGAACCCTCGCCCGTACCGCGTCTTCCGGAAGAGCTGGTCGATGACCGAGGCGAAGGCGGGGGCCGTCGTCCTCCTCCTTCTCGCGCTCCTCGCCGCCTGGGTCGCCTGGCGCGGCGCGCATCCCGACCCGGCTCTCCTCGCCGATCCGGCGCTCCTCGCGGCGGGCGCGGCGAGGATCCCCGAGATCGAAGGCCGGACCGCGCCCGACGGAATCGCGTTCGCGGGCGAGCGCGCCGAGGGCGGCCCTCCCGCGGCACCCGCGACTTCGTCCGGCGACCGCGGCGCGCTCCCCGCGGCGCTCGCGACGGAGGGATGGAGCGAGGGGCCCGTCGCGCGCTTCAACGCCGGGAACCTCTACGTGAAGATCAACGGGCGGGCCGACTTCTTCCTCTCGCGCGGTTTCCGCTCGCTCACGTTCGTGACGCTCTCGGGCCCGGCGGGCGCGACCGTCGACCTCGAGCTCTACGATCTCGGCTCGGCCGAGAACGCCCTCGGCGCGTTCGCCGCCGAGAGAGCGCCCGACGCGAAGGCGACGACCGAGCGCGGCACCTCCTGGTACCTCGCGCGGAACGCCCTCTTCCTCGCGCGCGGGTCGAGCTACCTGCGCGCGATCGGGTCGGACGAGTCGCCGGCCGTCCTCGGCCGCCTCGCGGCCCTCCGGAAGGCGTTCGAGGCGGGCCTCGAGGCCGGGAAGAAGCCGTGGACCGTCGCCCTCTTCGGCGACGCGCTCGGCCTTCCGCAGGACCGGCTCCAGTACACGGCCGAGAACGCCTTCTCGTTCGGCTTCGCGAAGAACGTCACCTCGGCGACGCTCGACGACGGCGAGACCGAGCTCTTCGTCCTCCCGGCGGGGGACGAGGCGAAGGCGACGGAGCTCGCCGCGCGCTTCGAGGAGGGGTTCCTCTCGTACGGCACGAGGGCCGAAACCGCCGGCGCGTCCTGGGTGAAGGACCAGTACCTCGACACGTACGCGAGGGCTCTCGCCGCCGGGACGATGGTCGTCGGCGTGAAGGGGGCCTCCGACCCCGCGAAAGCGTCCGCGCTCCTCGGGAAGCTCGAGAAGGCCGTCCGCGCGCTCTCCGCCGACGTGGCGCGGAAGGCGGCCGCTTCGCCGCCGGCGGCCGCGAAGCTGAAAGGGGGCGGGTATGAATGAAGACCGCAGGCGCCTCCTGAAGGGGCTCGGCGCCGTGGCGGGGCTTTCCCTCGGGGCGGGGTACCTCTCGCTCGCGCCGAAGGAGTGGCCCCTTTCCCTGCGGGACCCCGACGGCGAGCGCGGCAAGCCTCGACCGAAGGGGCTGCGCCTCCCCGAGAAGGGCTTCGCCGTCGAGCCCTCGAACGTCCTCCCCCACCTCGGCGTCGCGCGCGGCGCCGACGTCGACGCGATGCTGAAGGGGGCCGTCGACGCCATCGGCGGCATCCGGCGGTTCGTGACGAACGGCGACGTCGTCCTCGTGAAGCCGAACGTCGCGTTCGAGCGCTCCGCGCCTCTCGGCGCCACCTCGAACCCCGACGTCGTCGCCGCGCTCGTGCGCCTCTGCCGCGAGGCGGGCGCGGCCGAGGTGCGCGTCGCCGACAACCCGATCGAGTCCCCGGCGGCCTGCTTCGCGCGGAGCGGCGTGCAGCGCGCAGCGGTCGACGCGGGCGCCGAGGTCTACCTCCCGACTCCCTCCGACTTCCGCCTCCTCGAGACGCCCGGGGCGAAGCACATCGCCCGCTGGCCCTTCTTCTGGAGGCCGTTCGCCGGCGTGACGAAGGTGATCGGCGTGGCGCCCGTGAAGGACCACAACCTCTGCCGCGCCTCGATGACGACGAAGAACTGGTACGGGCTCCTCGGCGGACGGCGGAACCAGTTCCACCAGGACATCCACGGGATCATCGCGGACCTCGCGCTCATGCTCCGCCCCACGTTCGTCGTCCTCGACGGCACCCGGGTCCTCTGGCGGAGCGGCCCGACGGGCGGGAGCCTCGCCGACGTGCGCGAGGGGCGGACGCTCGTCGCCTCCACCGACTCGCTCGCGGCCGACGCGTTCGGCTGGGACGACCTCCTCGCGCGGAAGGGCGAGCCGCTCCCGGCGTACTTCGCGCAGGCGGCGGCGCACCGCCTCGGCAACCCCGACTGGCGGCTCACGAACGTGAGGGAGGTCCAGGTCGGATGAGGGGGCCGCTCTCGCTCCCCTCGTTCCGACCCGCGCTCGCGCCGAACCCCGACGGCTCCCCGTGGTGGGCGCGCGTCTTCCGGATCACGAACGTCCGCGTCGTCACGCAGGCATTCTTCTTCGCGCTCTTCGTCTTCCTCCTCGGCGTCACGTGGCTCTCGCGCCTCGGGGGCTATCCCGCCTCGCTCTTCCTCGAGGTCGACCCGCTCGTCGCGTTCGCGACCGCTCTCTCGACGCACACCGTCTACCGACACCTCTGGTGGGCCCTCTTCCTCCTCGTCCCGACGCTCCTCCTCGGCCGCGTCTTCTGCAACTGGGTCTGCCCGTACGGGACTCTCCACCAGGTCACGGGCTGGCTCTTCAACATCCGGAACAACAAGTCGCGGCTCGAGAAGAACCGCTACCGGCCGCTCTTCCAGGTCAAGTACTACGTCCTCGGCGTCTTCCTCGTGATGGCGGCGTTCGGGTCGCTCCAGATCGGCCTCCTCGACCCGATCTGCCTCCTCGTCCGCACCTTCACGGTGACGATCATCCCCGCCGTCGACTGGGGGCTCTCGGCCCTCGCCGCGCAGGGGCTCACCGCCGCCTCGGCGCTCCTCTTCAAGCCGGCCGCGCCCGAGCCGCGCGTCTTCGCGGGGGCCTGGTTCGTCGGGGCGCTCATCCTCGGCCTCGTCGGCGCGAACCTCGTGATCCCCCGCTTCTTCTGCCGCGTCCTCTGCCCCCTCGGGGCGTTCCTCGGCGTCCTCTCCCGCTTCGCCCTCTGGCGGATCGACCGCGACGTCACGAAGTGCACCGACTGCGACCTCTGCCTGAAGGGATGCGAGGGAGCCGCCGACCCGCAGGGGGCTCTCCGGAAGAGCGAGTGCTTCGTCTGCTTCAACTGCATCGACGACTGCCCCGAGGACGCGCTCCGTTTCCGCCTCAATCCCCTCCCCTCGATCGCGCACCTCGTGACGGGCTCGGCGAAGGAGGGCACGGCGACGCTCGGAGGGCTGCCGGTCATCTCGAAGGAGCTCGCCGTCGAGGTGAAGGGGCCCGACGTCCCGCGCAGGCGCTGGCTCTTCACCGCGCTCGCCGGCGTCGCCGCGTTCCCGTTCCTCCGCTTCTCGAAGGACGTCAACAGGCGCGGCTTCCACCCGAAGGCGATCCGGCCGCCCGGCTCGGTCGCCGAGCCGGAGTTCCTGGAGCGCTGCATCAAGTGCGACCAGTGCATCAACGTCTGCCCGACGAACGTCCTCCAGCCGGCGAGGCTCGCCGTGGCGGGGCTCGAGGGGCTCTGGACGCCGGTGATGGACTTCTCGGTCGGCTTCTGCCAGCTCAACTGCACGCTCTGCAGCGAGGTCTGCCCGACCGGGGCGATCCAGAAGACGAGCCTCGAGAGGAAGCTCGGCCTCGGTCCGCACGCCGAGAGCGGGCCGATCCGCCTCGGAACCGCCTTCTTCGACCGGGGCCGGTGCCTGCCGTGGGCGATGGAGACACCGTGCGTCGTCTGCGAGGAGGTCTGCCCGACGACGCCGAAGGCGATCGGCACCTACGACGAGACGTTCACCCGCTGGGACGGGAAGACCGTGACGCTGAACAAGCCCTACATGCGGCCGGAGCTCTGCATCGGCTGCGGCATCTGCCAGAAGGAGTGCCCCGTCGTCGACGACGCGGCCGTCTACGTGACGGCCGTCGGCGAGTCGCGGAGCGACGACCGGACGCTTCTCCTCTCCGGCAAGAAGAACGCCTGAACGGGCGGCGGAGGACGACATGGCGAACCCGAACGAGAAGAACGGCCTCACCCGGCGGGACCTCCTCGGCCTCGGCGGCGCCGCCGCCGGAGCGGCGCTCGTCGGCGGCCTCTCGCTCCCCGCTCTCGACGCCGAGGCGCAGGCGGCGCCGCTGCCGCAGGTGCCGCGCCGGACGCTCGGGAAGACCGGGAAGACCGTCCCGATCCTCCTCCTCGGAGGCATGGGGCTCGACCGGAAGTTCGACCCGAAGATCGCCGAGGCGGTCCGCTTCGGCGTCAACTACGTCGACGCGGCCGACTGCTACCTCGGCGGCCACTCCGAGGCGGGCCTCGCGGCCTATTTCGCAAGGGCGAAGAACCGCGACAAGGTGTGGGTCACGACGAAGAGCGACAAGCACGACCCGAAGGGATTCGAGCGGACGGTCTTCCAGAGCCTCGAGAACCTCCAGTCGGACTACGCCGACATGTACTACCTCCACGCCGTCGACGACCCCGACGTCCTGAACGACGACCTCGCCGTGACGGTCCTCCGGCTGAAGAAGGCCGGCAAGTTCCGCCACTTCGGCTTTTCCTGCCACTCGGGGAACGTCGTCGAGCTCCTCCACAAGGCGGCGAAGACCCGCTGGGTCGAGTCGGTCATGTTCCGGTACAACTTCCGGAGCTACGGGCAGAAGGAGCTGAACGCCGCGATCGACGCGGCTCACAAGGCGGGCGTCGGCCTCATCGCGATGAAGACCCAGGGGGCGGAGGCGGGCCTTCGCGACGCCTGGAAGAAGTTCGAGAAGACCGGGAAGTGGAACAAGCACCAGGCCGTCCTGAAGGCGGTCTGGGAGGACGAGCGGATCTCCGCGGCCGTCTCGGCGATGGACACGTTCGAGAAGCTCCGGGAGAACGTCGCCGCCGCGCTCGACCGGAGCCCCCTCGCCGCCTCGGAGCGGGAGGCCCTCGACCGCTACGCCGCGGCGACGCGCTCCTTCGCCTGCGACGGCTGCGACCGGCTCTGCGGCGCGGCGGCCGGCGGCGAGGCGAGGATCGGCGACACGCTCCGGTACCTGACCTACCACGACGCCTACGGCAGGACGGAGGAGGCCCGCGCGCTCTTCGCCGCGCTCCCGTCCGCCGCGCGCGAGCTCTCGGCCTCCGACCTCGCCTCCGCCGGCCACGCCTGCCCGCACGGGGTCGACGTCGCGGCGCTCGTGACGAGGGCACGGGCCGTCCTGGCGTGAAAACCGTGTCCGCGCGCTCCGCGGGACACGTTCGAAGCCGTCGGAGCGAGGCTTTCTGGCACCGATCTTCCAAAGACTCGAGCGTGAGCCTGGCGCGATGCTTCCGCCGCTCCCCCGAAAGGCACGGGAACACGGAGATAACCGTAATCTCTACAATATTTTACGGCGACCGGCGGGATGTCGAATGTCTAACGAGCCGTTCCCCGAGTCTTCACGTAGAATCCGGAGGTTTGGATCGTTCTGGGGGAACCCGTATTCGCCTCGGTCGCCGACCCGGTCCCAGCGCTTCCCACCCGGGGAGCCGGATTCCGATGCGCGGTGACGTTCAGATGAAATCGCCAACTTCACGCTCGAAGGGAGGAGCCTCGACCCAGTCGAATTTCGTTCTATCGGCCGCACCGCGCCTGTCGCCGGCGCGAGCGACCGGTCCACATGAGGCGACGCCCCTGGTCGTTCTCGTTCGGAACCGATTTCTTTCCATCCACCCCATTTCCTAAAGAGGAGAGAGGCAAGACACGATGAGATCAAACCGTACCTGGCTGGTTGCGCTCGTCCTGCCCCTGTTGATGGCCACCGTCCTCGTCGCGCAGATGCCGACGAGCACGATCCTGGGCCGCGTCATCAACGAGGGCCAGGGCCTTCCGGGCGTCACCGTCACGGCGAAGTCCCCCGCCCTCCAGGGCGTCCGCACCGCGGTCACGTCCACAAACGGCGACTTCGTTTTCCCGAACCTCGCCCCCGGCCGCTACACCGTCTCCTTCACGATGTCCGGCTTCCAGACCGTCACGCGTGAGATCAACGCGGCGGCGTCCCAGCAGGCGGCGATCAACGTCGAGATGAGCCTCAGCGCGGTCGCGGCCGAAGCGGTCGTCGTCGGCACGTCCGAGACGATCTCCCAGACCACCACGGCGGCGACGACCTACACGGCCGAGCTGACGAAGAAGCTCCCGATCACCCGGACGCTCCTCTCGGCCGTCCTCCTCGCCCCCGGCGTCAACTCCAACGGCCCCGGCGGCAACCTCACCATCTCGGGCGCGCAGTCGTTCGACAACAACATGATGGTGAACGGCGTCAACATCCAGGACAACATCCGCGGCACCGCGAACAACCTCTTCATCGAGGACGCGATCGCCGAGACGACGACCTCCACCTCGGCGATCTCCGCCGAGTACGGCCGGTTCACCGGCGGCGTCGTCAACGCCATCACGAAGTCGGGCGGCAACACGTTCAGCGGGTCGGTTCGCGCCACCCTCGAGAACGACAAGTGGACCGCCAAGACCCCGCTCACCACGGTCGATCAGAACGACAAGGTGACGCCGATCTGGGAGGGCACCCTCGGCGGCCCGATCCTGAAGGACAAGGTCTGGTTCTTCCTCGCCGGCCGCTACCGGAACTTCGAGGGAACCGGCCAGACCTTCACGACGAACATCCCCTACGACACCGGCAACATCGAGCAGCGCTGGGAAGCGAAGGGCACCTTCACCCCCTTCCAGAACCACACGCTCACCGGTTCCTACATGAACATCCAGCAGGCGCAGGTCAACCGGACGTTCCGGAAGGCCTACGACCTCAACAGCGTCTTCACGCCGCACCTCCCGCAGGAGCTCTTCGCGGCCAACTACAACGGCGTCCTCACCGACAAGCTCTTCGTCGAGGCCCAGTACTCGAAGCGCAAGTTCACGTTCAAGGACTACGGCGCGACGACGAAGGACCTCTACGACGGCACGGCCATGGTCGACTACACGGTGAGCGGCTATGCCAGCTACAACTCGCCGACGTTCTGCGGCATCTGCAGCTACGAGTACCGGAACAACGAGAACTACTACGTCAAGGGAACCTACTTCCTCTCGACGGAGAAGCTGGGCTCGCACAACATCGTGTTCGGGTACGACGACTTCACTGGCATGATGCAGTCGAACAACTACCAGTCGGGCAGCAACTACACCGTCTACACCCCAGGCGTCATCATCGACGCCAACAAGAATGTCTACCCGATCATCGACTCCACGACCGAGCTGGTCTACTGGCCGATCCTCCAGCAGGCCGAGATGACCGACCTGAACACCCGTTCGGTCTTCGTGAACGACACCTGGCGCCTCAACAACAACCTGTCGTTCAACATCGGCCTGCGCTACGACAAGAACAAGGGCATTGACAGCCGCGGCTTCGTCGGCTCTGACGACGACGCGTTCTCCCCGCGCCTCGGCGTGACGTGGGACGTCAAGGGCGACGGCAGCCTCCGAATCGGCGCCAACTACGCCCGTTACGTCGGCGGCATCCAGGAGAACTACGTCGGCGCCTCTTCGAGCGCCGGCTCCCCGGCCATTTACGACTACTACTACGAGGGCCCCGAGATCAACACCGGCAACACGCCGTACGGCAGCCCGACGAACCCGCTCACCACGAAGCAGGCCCTCGAGCAGTTCTTCCGCTGGTGGGGCATCACCGGGACGAACCAGTTCCCGACCCAGGGCAAGACGGACCCCGACTACGTCTCCGTCCCCGGCGTGAACACCTCGATCCCCGAGAGCCTCAAGTCCACCTACACCGACGAGTTCTCCGTCAGCATCAGCGGCGCACTCGGCACCCGCGGCAACTACCGCGTCGACGGCGTCTACCGTGAGTTCGGCGACTTCATCGCCAACAGGACGGACATGACGACCGGCCGGGTCCAGGACTCCCTCGGCTACACGTACGACATGACCTGGGTCGTCAACAACGACATGCTCGAGCGGAAGTACGTCGCCGGGACGCTCCAGGCCAACTACCGTCTCCTCGACAGCCTCAACGTCGGCGGCAACTACACCTGGTCGCACACCTACGGCAACGTCTCGGGCGAGACCTCGGGCTCCGGCCCGGTCCGCTCCGGCATCGGCTCCTACCCCGAGTACTGGGAGGAGTCCTGGGCCTACCCGAGTGGCAACCTCGGCCAGGACCAGCGCCACCGGCTCCGCATCTACGCAACCTACGATCTCCCGCTCCCGAAGGTCCTCGGCGCCCTCAGCCTCAGCCCGATGTGGATGTACGACACCGGCCTACCGTACGGCGCCGTCGGCTCGGTCGACTCGCGCCAGTACGTGACGAACCCGGGCTATGTCACCCGTCCGACCTCCGTGAACTACTACTACACGGCGATGGATGCCTTCCGGACAGACGACATCAGCCGTCTCGACCTCGCCCTCAACTACTCCTACTTCATCGGGCCGGTCGAGATCTTCGCCCAGCCCACGGTCACAAACATCCTCAACGCGGACGGCGTCACCGGCCCCGACACGACGATCGAGACCGCCGTCACCCGCCCGAACGACTACGCCAAGTTCAACCCCTTCACGACGACTCCCGTTCTGGGCGGCCGCAAGACCGGCGCGAACTGGGGCTACGGCCCGAACTTCGGCAAGCCGACTGCGCCTGCTGCTTACCAGACGCCGCGCACCTTCCGCGTCGGCTTCGGCGTCCGCTTCTAGTCCTTTTCTCCCCGGTTTTCACGGGCCCCGGCCTTCGGGTCGGGGCCCTCTTTCGTTCTCCGCGGCGCATCCGCTCCGCCCTGCTAATCTCGCCGGCGCCGTGCGGAAGACGCTCCCCCCTCTTCTTCTCGCCTTGTTCCTCGTCCCCGCGTGCCGTGACGGGAAGGCCGACGACCCGCGCACCTTCCCCGGCGCGCCGGTCGTCCTCGTCTGCGTCGACACGCTCCGCTCGGATCGGCTCCCCTTCTACGGCTACGACCGCGTCGAGACGCCCGCCCTCACGGCGCTCCGCGAGGAGGCGATCCTCTTCGAGCGGGCGTACAGCCACGTCCCGCTGACGCTCCCGGCCCACGCCTCGGTCTTCACGGGAGCTCTTCCCGGGGCGCACGGCGTCCTCGACAACGCCGGATACCGCCTGCCGGAGTCGCTCCCGACGCTCGCCGAGCTCCTCGCGAAGGAGGGCTACGCGACCGGCGCGGCGGTCTCGAGCGTCGTCCTGGCCGGGTCGAGCGGCATCTCGCGCGGCTTCGCGCTCTGGGACGACGCGATCGTCGCGGAGAAGGCGGGGGTCCCGGTGAACCGGGTCCAGCGCCCCGGCGCGTACGCCGCGAAGGCCGTTGCGCGTTTCGTCGAAGAGAAGAAGGGCGCCCCGTTCTTCGCATTCCTTCACGTCTACGAGCCGCACGCGCCGTACGAGGCTCCCGAGCCGTTCCGGAGCCGCTTCGCCGACCCGTACGACGCCGAGGTGGCCGCCGCGGACGCCGCGGTCGGGGAGCTCGTCGCGAAACTGAAGGCGCTCGGCCTCTGGGAGAAGAGCCTCGTCGTCTTCCTCTCGGACCACGGCGAGGGGCTCGGTGAGCACGGGGAGAACGAGCACGGCGTCTTCCTCTACCGCGAGTCGCTCCAGGTGCCTCTCCTCCTCAAGCTCCCCGCAGGCGCCCGCGGCGGGACGAGCGTGGCCGCCCCCGCGCAGATCAGCGACGTCTTCCGGACGGTCGTCGAGGCCGCCGGGCTGAAGGGGGCGCCGATCCCCGCGGGACTCGTGAACCTCGTCGACCTCGCGTACGGCGACGCGGCGCCGCCGCGCCGGATCTACGCCGAGACGTTCTTTCCCCGGATCCGCTTCGGCTGGAGCGAGCTCGCGGCGCTCCTCGACGGCTCGTGGCACTACGTGGCGGCGCCGAAGCCGGAGTTCTACGACCTCGAGGCCGACCCGGGCTCGACGCGAAACCTCGCCGGGGAGAAGCCGGGCCCGTTCCGCTCGTTCGTCGTCGAGACGGAGAAGCTCCGCTCGCCGTTTCGGGCCCCGGCCGACGTCGACCCGGAGCACGCGAAGAAGCTCGCCTCGCTCGGCTACCTCAGCATGACGACGGCGGGCGGGTCGGAGGCGCGCCCCGACCCGAAGGACGAGATCGGGAGCCTCGAGAAGCTGAAGGAGGGGCTCGGCCACCTCCAGGCAGACCGCCCCGCGGAGGCGGTCGTCGCGCTCCAGCAGCTCCTCGAGAGAAACCCGCGCGTCCTCGATGCCTGGGAGCTCCTCGCGCAGGCGCTCGCGCGCCTCGGCCGCCCCGACGAGGCGCTCGCCGCGATCCGGAAGACCGTGGAGCTCTCCCCGCCCGACCGGACGAGCGCGCTCCTGACGGTGGCGAGCTTCTGCCTGCAGATCGGCCGGCCCGACGAGGCGCTCGCCCAGGCCCGCGTCGCGCGCGACCTGGGCGACCGGAACGCCGACGAGGTGATCGCCCGGGCCGAGCTCGCCCGCGGGAACGCGGACGCCGCCGATGCCGCCGCCCGCCGCGCCCTCGAGGGGAGCCCCGCGACCCGGCCGAGCGCGCTCTTCGCGCTCGCGCGCGTCGCGGCCCTCCGGGGCGACGCGGAGGGGGCCCTGTCCCGGACCGAGGAGGTCCGCGTCGCGTCCGGAGGGCGAGCCGAGGTCGCGTCGCTGCAGGGCTTCCACGCCCTCCGCGGCGATCTCCTCGCGCGGCTCGGGCGCCCCGCCGAGGCCGAGCGGGAGCTGCTGACCGAGATCCGTCTCTTTCCGCAGGCGCTCGAGGCCCGCGTCGCGCTCGCGGCGACGTACGCCGCGGTCGGCCGGAAGGCGGAGGCCGTCCGGACGATCGACGAGATGGTCCGGCTCCTCCCCCGGCCCGACGTCTACGCGACGGGCGTGCGCGCCCTGAGGGCTTTCGAGGAGCCGGCGGCGGCCGCCCGCCTGGCCGCGGCGGCGCGCGCCCGTTTCCCCCGGGACGGGCGATTCGCTCGCGGGGGCTGACTCCGGACGCGCCTGCCTCCGGGCCTGATATCCTCCGCGGAGCAGTTCGGGGCGCGACTTCTGTCCAGCAGCTCGCCCCAGGATGCGACGCCACGTTCAGGAGGTCGGAATTTGGCCCGTCCCAACTATTCACACAGCAAGCGGCAACGCGAGATCGCGAAGAAACAGAAGCGAGAAGAGAAGATGGCGCGGAAGCTCGAGAAGAAGACTTCCGTCCCGGGTGCTCCTTCGGACGAGAACCTCGAGGTCCTCGAGGGGGGAGAAGGCGTAGACGCCGACCCGGACGCCGTCCCCTCCGGCGATTCCGAACCCGCCGCGTGACGCGACCGCCGACCCCGAATCGCGAGGGCCGCCCCACGGGGCGGCCCTTCGCCGTTCCGGGGTCCGGACGCGAGCCGGCTCGCTCCCGCCCCGGGAGACCCGTCCCGTGACCTCCCGGCCCCCGGGCCACGGCGCCGCCGTCGCCACGGCCGCCTTCGTCACGTTCCTCTGGTCGACGTCCTGGGTCCTCATCAAGGTCGGCCTCGCCGCTGACCTCCCGCCGCTCCCGTTCGCCGGCCTTCGCTATGCCGTCGCCGCCCTCTGTCTCCTGCCGTTCGCGCTCGCGACCGCGGAACGTCGAAACTTCCTCGCCACGCTCGACCGGCGCTCCTGGCGGAGCCTCTCGGCCCTCGGCCTCCTCTACATCGCGGTCGCGCAGGGCGGGCAGTTCGCCGCGCTCGCCCTCCTCCCGGCGAGCGCCGTCAGCCTCCTCCTCAGCCTGACGCCCGTCGTCGTCGCGTTCGGCAGCGGCGCCCTCCTGGGCGAGAAGCCGACGCCGCTCCAGGCCGCGGGCACGTTCGTCGCCGTCTCCGGCGCCGCGCTCTACTTCTTCCCGACGGGAGCCGCGCTCCCCTCGGCAGCCGGCCTCGCCGCCGGCCTCGTCGCCCTCCTCTCGAACGCCGGCTCCGCCCTCCTCGGCCGCCGCGTGAACCGCGACACCCACCTGCCGCCGCTCCTCGTCACGTTCGTGAGCATGTCGATCGGCGCCGCGGCCCTCCTCGGCGCCGGCGTCGCCGCGCAGGGGTGGCCCGCGCTCGGCCCTCGCGAGCTGGCGATCGTCGCCTGGCTCGCCGTCGTGAACACCGCGTTCGCCTTCACGCTCTGGAACCGCTCCCTGCGCGTCCTGACGGCCGTCGAGTCGAGCGTCCTGAACGGACTGATGCTCCCGCAGATCGCCCTCCTCGCGGTCCTCTTCCTCGGCGAGAGCCTCTCCGGCCGGCAGGTCGTCGCCCTCGTCCTCGCCGCGGCGGGGGCGCTCGCGGTCCAGATCCGGCGTCCCGGCTGACGGGACCACCGCACTCGCGCGCCCCGGCGGTTTAGGATCGTCCCGCCGCCATGAGACGAGCCCTCTGCACCGCCCTCCTCCTCGCCTTCGCCGCCTCGTCCCTTCGCGCCGACGACGCCGCCCTCGACCTTCCGCTCGGCGACCCCGCGCGCCGGGAGAAGACGCTCGCCCCGTCGCTCGACGTCGTCCTCGACGCGCGCGCCGGCGCCGCGGTCTCCCCCGCCGAGGTGGCCGCCCGGCTCGCGAAGGCGCGCCTCGTCTTCCTCGGCGAGAGCCACACGAACGCCGAGTTCCACCGCGTCCAGCTCCAGGTGATCCGGGAGCTCGCCCGCGCGGGGAGGAGAGTCCTCGTCGGCCTCGAGATGTACCCCGCGACGGAGCAGGTCGCGCTCGACCTCTGGAACGCCGGTGCCCTCTCCGAGGCGGAGTTCCTCGAGAAGTCCGACTGGTACCGGAACTGGGGCTACCACTGGGACTACTACCGCGACATCTTCCGCTTCTGTCGCGAGGCGAAGGTCACGCTCCACGCGGTGAACGTCCCGCGCGAGCTCGTCTCCGACGTGAGGAAGAAGGGGTTCGACGGTCTGACCGCCGAGCAGAAGGCCCTCCTCCCGCCGCGGATCGACACGGAGAACGCCGACCACCTGCGCCTCCTCAAGGCGTTCTTCGGCGACGAGGGCGGGATGCACTCGGCCTCGATGCCCGAGGCGATGTGGCAGGGGATGTTCCGCGCCCAGTGCACGTGGGACGCGGCGATGGCCTGGAACGCCGCGCAGGCGCTCCAGAAGGCGAACGACCCCAACGCGGTCATGGTCGTCCTGATCGGCTCCGGGCACGTCGCCTACGGCCTCGGCGCCGAGCGGCAGGCGAGGCTCTGGTTCGACGGCGGGATCGCGTCGGTCATCCCGATCCCCGTCCTCGACGAGAAGGACCGCCCCGTGAAGGTCCGAGCCTCGTACGCCGACTTCGTCTGGGGCGTTCCGCAGGAGACGGACCCGCTCTTCCCGGTCCTCGGCCTCTCGACCCGCGACCCGAAGGACGGCTCGACGGGCTGGCCCGTGATCAACGTCGCGAAGGACTCCGTCGCCGAGGCGGCCGGCTTCAGGGTGGGCGACGTCCTCCTCGCGATGGACGGCACGCCGCTCGGGAAGAAGGGGCTCTTCAACCGGCTCATGTCGGAGAAGCGCTGGAGCGACACGGCCTCGTACGAGGTGAAGCGGGGCGAGGAGAAGGTCACGCTCGTCGCGAAGTTCGTCCGCAAGCCGAAGGAGGCTCCGAAGGCCGAAGGACCGGCGAAGTGACCCGCGCGCACGCGGCGCTCCTCCGGGCGCCCCTCCTCGCGTCTGCGACGTTCCTGGCGTCGGTGGGGCTCGCCCAGCCGGCCCCGCCGGCCCCGATCGCGGCGGTCCACCACGACCTCGACGTCTCCTTCGTCCCGGCGACCGGCCTCCTCCGGGTCACGGCGAAGGTGGCGCTCCCGGCCGGGACGAAGCCGGAGCTCCTCCTGAACGCCGCCCTGAGGGTGACGAAGTCGTCCCCCGCGCTGAGGGAGGTCCCGCTCGGCGACGTCGCGGCCTTCTTCGGGAACAACGCGGCGGCGACGGAGCCGTCGCGCCGCGTGGCGCTGAAACGGTATCGCGCCTCCGGCGCGCCCGCGAAGCTCACGCTGACGTACGAGGGGGTCGTCCGGAACGAGCTGACGGCGCCGAAGGAGGAGTACCAGCGCGGCTTCCGCGAGACTCCGGGGACGATCGGCCCCGAGGGGATCTACCTCGCCGGGTCGACGTTCTGGGTCCCCGCATTTGGAGAGGCGCTCGCGAGCTTCCGGATGACGGCGAAGGTCCCGGAGGGGTGGCAGCTCGTCTCGCAGGGGGACGGCACGGCCCGCGGAGCCGATGGCCTCGCTCGCTGGGACTCGAAGGGGCCGGTCGACGAGGCCTACCTCGTGGGCGGGCCGCTCGTCGCGTACCGCGATCGCGCGGGCGACGTCGAGACGCTCGCGTTCCTCCGGACGAAGGACGACGCGCTCGCAGCGAAGTACCTCGCGGCCACGGCGCAGTACCTGGAGATGTACCGCGGCCTGATCGGTCCCTACCCGTACGGGAAGTTCGCCCTCGTCGAGAACTTCTGGGAGACGGGCTACGGGATGGCGTCGTTCACGCTCCTCGGCCCGCAGGTGATCCGCTTCCCGTTCATCCTGGCGTCGTCCTACCCGCACGAGATCCTCCACAACTGGTGGGGGAACTCCGTCTTCGTCGACTACGCGAAGGGGAACTGGTGCGAGGGCCTGACCGCCTACCTTGCCGACCACCTGATCCAGGAGCAGCGCGGCAAGGGCGAGGAATACCGCCGCGGGACGCTCCAGAAGTACAGGAGCTAC
>JAGOBQ010000368.1 GCA_017999215.1 Thermoanaerobaculia bacterium | reverse complement strand
CTCTACGCCGGCCTCGAGAAGCGGGCCGCCCGCGTCTACGCGGTGAAGAAGGCGGGGCGACCGACAAGCTCGTCCTGTCGGACCTCGTCCGGTTCGACCTCGGCTACTGGTGGGTCGTCGGCCTCTGCGTCGCGTTCTACTCGACGATCTTCCCGTTCCGGACGTTCGCGAACCTCTACTTCATCGAGGCGAAGGGGCTCTCGCCCGAGGACGCCGGGAACCTGAAGTCGATCCTGCCGCTCCTCTCGATGATCGGGATGCCGCTCTTCGGCCTCCTGGTCGACAAGATCGGCAAGCGGGCGCTGCTGATGGCGGCCGGCTCGGCCCTCCTCGTCCCTCCGTTCTTCCTCCTCTTCTCGACGTCGGTCCCGCCGATCGTCCTGATGGGGATGCTCGGCCTCGCGTTCGCGCTCGTCCCGGCCGTCCTCTGGCCGGCGGTGACGTACCTCGTCCCCGAAGCGCGCCTCGGCTCGGCCTACGCGCTCATGACGTTTTGCCAGCAGGTGGGCTGGGCCGGCATGAGCTGGGGCCTCGGCCTCCTGAAGGACGCCTCCGGCGCGAGCGCGGCCCACCCGGCTGGCTGGACGCCGGTGCTGGTCGCGTTGGGCGCGCTTGCGTCGGTCGGGTTCGTCTTCTCGTTCCTCCTCTGGAAGAGCGAACGGAGCCCGAAGGGCCACGGCCTGGACGCCGTGACGCCGACCGCGGCGACGGAGGGGAAGCCCGTCTCGCCGGCCTGAACGCCCTCGCGGGTGTTCCCCAGACGGGCACGACCGTGGCCGGCCGGCCCCGACGCCCCACGGCGGGCGTGTTGCGGAAGACATTCCACGCGGAGCGAGCGAGAATGCGGGAATGGCGGACAGGGACGGCGGTTCGGACCGTGCGGCGACGGTGAGCCCGGCCGCGTGCTTTCCGGAACGGGGCGGCTCGTGACGGACGGAGGATGCCCCGCGCGCCCGGATGTCCCGATCGAGAGGGTCCTCCTCGTCGACGACGAGGCGCCGCTCGTCGAGCTGCTCACGCTCTACCTCGGCGAGCTGGGCTACCGGGTGACGGGGTTTACCGCGGCGCGTGCGGCGCTCGAGGCGTTCCTCGGCGCGCCGGAAGCGTTCGACGCGCTCGTCTCCGACCTCTCGATGCCCCACCTCCCGGGCCTCGAGCTGGCGGACCGCTTCCTGCGCGTGAGGCCCGACCTGCCGGTCGTCCTGACGTCCGGCTGGGTCCGGGAGGAGGAGGAAGCCGCCGGCCGGTCGCTGGGCGTCCTCGGGTTCGTGGCCAAGGGCTCCTCGGTCGAGGAGATCGTCCGTGCGATAGACCTGCTGCTGCGCGGCGGCTCGAGCCCGGGCGCCCCGCCGCACGCGGCCGGGGCCTGACGCCCGCAGGGGTGGAGAGCGATGGCAGAGACCGGTCGAATCCCCGCCCCCGCCGAGACCGCCACGGCGCTTCCCGCGACCGCCGTCCTGCCCGTCGCGGGGATGACGTGCACGAGCTGCGCGCGGCTGATCGAGTGGAAGGTGGGCCAGCTCGCCGGCATCCGCTCGGCGCGCGTCAGCGTTGCGACCGACTCGCTGCACGTCGACTTCGACCCGAACCGGCTCGACGTCGAACGGATCGCCGCGTGCGTGAGGAAGGCGGGTTTCGGCGTCCCCGGCGTCGGCGCCGGCGCGCCCGGGGACGACCCGGGGTTCGAGGGATCCGGTCCGGCGAGGGCCCGGCTCGTCCTCGGCCTCGTCCTGACCGGCCCGCTGATCGTCTACAGCATGGGCCGAGACCTCGGCCTCTCGGCCCTTCCGCACGATCGCCTCCTCATGCTCCTGGCCGCGACGATCGTCCAGCTCGTCGTCGGGGCGCCGTTCTGCGTCCGCTCCTGGCGCAGCCTGCGGTCCGGCGCCTCGAGCATGGACGTCCTCGTCGCGCTCGGCTCGACGGTCGCCTGGGGAGCGAGCGCGGGCGTTGCCCTCGGGTTCCTCCCGGGTTCCGACGTCTACTTCGAGACGGGGGCCGCGATCGTCACGTTCGTCACGCTCGGCAGGTTCCTGGAGGCCCGCGCGCGGGGCCGGGCGTCGGAGGCGCTCCGCGCGCTCCTCGACCTGAGCCCCGTCCTGGCCCGCGTCGTCCGGGACGGCGTCGAGGTCGAGGTCGGCGCCGCCGACGTCCGGGTCGGGGAGATCGTCGTGGTCCGGCCCGGCGAACGGGTCCCGGTCGACGGCCTCGTCCGCGAGGGGCGCTCCGCGATCGACGAGTCGATGGTCACCGGGGAGTCGATGCCCGTGGCGAAGGTACCCGGCGACGAGGTGATCGGCGCGACGGTGAACCGGGACGGGCTGGTCCGGGTCGAGGCGACCCGGATCGGTGCGGACTCGACCCTTTCCCGGATCGTCCGTCTCGTCGAGGAGGCCCAGGCGCGACAGGCTCCGACGCAGAAGGTCGCCGACGCGGTCGGCCGCATCTTCGTCCCGCTCGTCCTCTCCGCCGCTCTGGCGACGCTCCTCCTCTGGCTGTTCGTCGCGCGGATCGATCTGCCGGGGGCGCTGATGAACGCCGTCGCGGTCCTCATCATCGCGTGCCCCTGCGCGATCGGCCTCGCGACGCCGATGGCCGTCCTGGTCGGGACGTCGCGGGGGGCCTCGCGCGGCATCCTCTTCCGGACGGGCGAGGCCCTCGAGCGGGTCGGCGAGGCGACGGTCGTCGTCCTCGACAAGACGGGGACCCTGACACGGGGGGAGCCCGGCCTCACCGACGTCGTCGCCGCGAGACGGGGCGAGGAGCCGGAGGTCCTCCGGCTGGCGGCCAGCGCCGAGCGGGGGTCGGAGCATCCCGTCGGGCGGGCGCTGGCGCGGGCCGGCGCGGCGCGCGGCCTCCCGCTGACATCGCCCCGCGAGCTCCGGGCGGTGAGCGGCGCGGGGATCCGCGCGAGCGTCGACGGGCGCGAGGTCCTCGTCGGGACGGCATGGCTCATGCGCGAGGCGGGGGTCTCGTTCGCGGCGCTCGAGCCCGAGGTCGGCCGCCTCCAGGCGGAAGGGAAGACCGCCATGCTCGTGGCCGCGGCGCCGCCGGGCGGTGGGGCGCCGGAGGCGGTCGGCGTCGTGGCCGTGGCCGACGCCGTGAAGCCGGAGGCCCGGCAGGCCGTCGAGGAGCTCTCGCGCCTCGGGCTCGACGTCGTCATGCTGACGGGAGACAACCTCGGGACCGCCGAGGCGATCGCCCGCGAGGTCGGCATCACGAGGGTCCGCGCGGAGGTGAGGCCGGAGGAGAAGGCGGAGGCGATCCGGAACCTTCGCGAGGCCCCGAGGCCACCGGGAACGCCGCGGCCCGTCGTGATCATGGTGGGCGACGGCATCAACGACGCGCCGGCCCTCGCGGAGGCCGACGTCGGCATCGCCCTCGGCACCGGGTCCGACGTGGCGAAGGAGGCGGCCGGCGTCACGCTGATGAGCGGGGACCTCCGCGGTGTCGGCCGGTCGATCGTCCTCTCCCGCGCCTCCCTGCAGACGATTCACCAGAACCTCGTCTGGGCGCTTTTCTACAACGTCGCGCTCATCCCCGTCGCGGCCTTTGGCCTCCTCAGCCCGATGGTGGCGGCCGGCGCGATGGTATTCAGCTCGCTCTTCGTCGTCACGAACAGCCTGCGGCTCCGGCGAACGCCGCTCGAGGCGTTCGCCGCGCCGAAGAACGCCTGGCGCCGGGGGCTCGCCCTCGCGCCGCGCGTCCTCGCGCCGGCGGCGGCGCTCGCGGCGCTGATCGTCGTCCCGATGCTCGCGATGGCCGACGGAGCGGAGATCCGCGGGGTCCTCCCCGGGACGATGACGCCGGCCCTGATGATGGTCATGGCGATCGCCAACGGCGTGATCGCCGTCTCGTACGCGTCGATCCCGGTCTTCCTGGTCGTCTTCAAGGTCCGCCGGAAGGACCTTCCGTTCTCGTGGGTCCTCGTCCTGTTCGGCCTCTTCATCCTCGCGTGCGGAACGACGCACTTCGTTCACGTCCTCGGCCTCTGGTGGCCCGTCGGCTGGTGGCAGGCGACGGTCGACTCGATCTGCGCCGTCGCGTCGCTGGCGACGGCCGTCGTCCTCTGGCCGCTCCTCCCGAAGATCCTCGCGCTTCCGAGCCCGGCGCAGCTGCGCGTCGTGAACCGCGCGCTCGAGGACGAGAAGTCCTCCCTCGAGAAGACGCGGGACGAGCTGCGGCGGGCGTACGCGGAGGTGGAGCGGCGCGTCGAGGAGAGGACCGCCGAGCTGGCCTCGGCGAACGCCGCGCTCCTCGCCGAGGTGGCCGAGCGGGAGAGGGCGGAGGAGGAGCTCCGCCGGAGCCGCAACATGCTCGCGCACGTCATGGACGCGATCCCGCAGTCGGTCTTCTGGAAGGACCGGGAGAGCGTCTACCTCGGCTGCAACCGGCAGATGGCCCGGCGGGCCGGCCTGGCGGATCCGGCCGAGATCGTGGGCCGGACCGATTTCGACCTCCCCTGGTCGCGGAGCGAGGCCGAGGCCTACCGAGCGGACGACCGGGCGATCGTCGGTTCCGGGCAACCGAGGCACCACTATCTCGAGACCCAGCGGACGGCGGACGGGTCGACCCTGTGGATCGAGACGTCAAAGGTCCCGCTCACGAACGGGGGCGGGGAGATATACGGCGTCCTCGGCATCTTCGAGGACGTGACGGAGCGGCGGGAGGCGGAGGCGCGTCTCCTCGAGTACAGGAAGGTCATCGAGAGCTCGACGGACCTGATCTGCGTCCTCGACGGCTCGCGCCGCTTCGTCCTCGCGAACGGTGCCCTCCTCTCGTTCCGCGGAGCGCCCGGGGCTGCTTCTTATACATATCTCCT
>JAGOBQ010000369.1 GCA_017999215.1 Thermoanaerobaculia bacterium | reverse complement strand
CGCGGGGAAGAGCGGGAGAGACATCAGGTTCTCCGTCGTCCGGGTCGCGTGCGGCAGGCCGTCCTTCGGGAGCCCTTCGGGGTGCCGCGCGAAGTAGTCGCGGTAGAACGAGAACGCGAAGAGCCCCTGCCAGTGGATGCCGGTGCCGACGTTCTCGGCCTTCAGCGCCGTCGTCAGCTCGTCGCGCGAAAGGCCGGTCGCCCCGGGGCGATTGCGGAGGACGAAGAGGTTCCAGCAGTGCTCCCGCTCGGCGTCGCCGTCCGCGGGGAGCTCCACTTCCGGGAGGTCGGCCAGGAGCGAGAGGTAGAGGCGCGCGAGCTCGCGGCGGCGCGCGGCGAACGCGTCGAGCTTCGGGAGCTGGGCGAGGCCGACCGCGGCCTGGACGTCGGTGAAGTTCGACTTCCGTCCCGGCATCGGGACGTCGTAGAGCGGGGAGCCGTCGGGGTAGGGGGTCCCGGCGCCGCGCGCGATTCCGTGGAAGCGCTGGAGCTTCAGGTAGGCCTCGTGACGGAGGTCGTGGAAGGCGATCGCGCCCCCCTCGATCGTCGTCAGGTTCTTGTTCGGGTGGAACGAGTAGACGGAGAAGGCCGAGCGCGCGTCGGAGCCGATCCGGCGGCCCGCGTAGCGCGCCCCCATCGTGTGGGCGGCGTCCTCGACGACGGCGAGGCCGTGGCGCCGGGCGATCTCCCAGATCCGTTCCATGCGGCACGGCAGGCCGCCGTAGTGGACGGGGAGGATCGCCTTCGTCCGGGACGTGATCCGCTCCTCGATCCGCTCCGCGTCGAGGTTCATCGTGTCGGGCTCGACGTCGACGAGGAGCGGGACAGCGCCGCGCAGGACGACGTTCGAGACGGTGCAGACGAACGTGTGCGCCGTCGTGATCACCTCGTCCCCCTCGCCGATCCCGAGGGCCGAGAGCGCCAGCTCCAGGCCGGTCGTCGCGCTCAGGAGGGCCATGCAGCGGGGGACCTCGTTGTATGCGGCGAGCGCCTCCTCGAATCGGGCGGCGCGCGGGCCGGTCGTGATCCAGCCGGAGCGGAGCGTCTCGACGACCCCGGCGATCTCCTCCTCGCCGATCTGGGGACGGGAGAAGGGGAGGAAGCTCTCGCGGCGCGGACGGTCCTGCATGGGCCCACTCTGCCACGGGCCGACGGCGACGGGGAGCGGAGTTCGAGGCGGCCGGTGCAAGACGGGGCGCGGCGCGACCGGATCGGCCGGCCGCGTCCTCGGCTACGATCGCCGCTCGAGGAGGCCCTCGTGATCTCTCGCACTCTCGCGAAGCGGCTCTCGGCAGGAGCCGCGCTCGCTTTCCTGGCGACGTCTCTCACCCCCGCCTCCGCGGAGGCCTGCACGACCGCCGTGGTCGCGCCGTCCGCGTCCCGGAGCGGGCGCCCCATGCTCTGGAAGAACCGGGATGCGGACGGGAGCGACAACCAGGTCGTCTTCCTCGCCGACGGTCGTTACCCCTACGTCGCCGTCGTCAATCGCGGCGACGTCGCGGGGCTCCAGGCCTGGGCAGGCATCAATGCCGCCGGATTCGGCGTCATGAACTCGGCGTCCTACAACCTCGAGGGCGGCGACACGGCCGGCGAGGGGACTTTCATGAAGCTCGCCCTCCAGTCGTGCGCGACGGTGGACGACTTCGAGGCGCTGCTCGCACGCTCGAACGCCGGCGGGCGGGACGTCTCCGCGAACTTCGGCGTCATCGACGCGAAGGGGGGTGCGGCCGTCTTCGAGACGTCGGCGAAGGGCTACGTCCGCGTCGACGCCGCCCCGTCGAGCGACGGCGCTCGGGGCCTCGTCGTCCGCTCGAACTACAGCCACAGCGGGGCGAAAGAGTCGGGGACGGGCTTCCTGCGCGAGGCCCGCGCGATCGAGCTCCTCGGGCCGGCGGCCGCGAGGGGTCTCGACCTCGCCGCGATCCTGCGCGCCGCCCGCGACGTCGCCAACGCCGGGATCGGCCAGACGGGCGACGAAGCCGGTCCGGCGCTCGTCTACACGGGCGACAGCGTCTGCCGTCTCGACACCGTCTCCGCGATCGTCCTCGAGGCGCCCGCTCCGGGGGAAGGGCCGGAAGCGGCGGCGCTCTGGATCGTCCCCAGCCTCCCGCTCGCGGGGGCCGCCGTGCCGGTCTTTCCTCACGCCGGCGCGGTGCCGGCTCCGCTGGCCGCGGGCCGGGGCCCGGCGCCTCTCGCGGCGAGCGCCCTCGAGCTGAGGAAGAGGCTCTACCCGGACGCGCGCGGCGAGAAGAAGCGGTACATGGACCGCCGCGTCCTCGCGGCGGTGAAGGCGCGCGCGCTCCCCGGCCTCCTCGCGGCGGAGGAGGCGACGCGGGCCGAGGTCGAGGCGGCGCGGGAGGCGTGGAAGCGCTCGCGCCCGGCGCCCGCCGACGCGGCGAGGCTCTCCGCGTCGGCCGCGGAGAGGGCCCTGGCCGCGGGCGAGGCCGCGGTCGCCGCCGTCGCGAAGGAGCTCGCAGCGCCCTGACGCCGGGCAGAGGAGCGAAGGAATGGACGGCACACCCTTCGACCGCTGGCTCGAAGACCTCGAGCGACGTCACCTCGCCGAGCTCTCCTTCGTGGAGGTGCGGAAGGGGCTCCAGGCGGTCTCGTCGCTCTACGTCGAGCGGAGAGGGAGGATCGGCTCCGGAGCGGTCTTCGACGGGGAGGGGAAGCGGGCCGCCTTCGCGCTCTTCTACGGCCCGCTCCACCACCTCGTCGTCGGCGGGGTCGTCGCCTTCCTGGGAGCGGCGGAGCCCGGTCTCGCGCGCGTCGTGGACCTCGGGTGCGGGACCGGCGCCGCCGGCGCGGCCTGGGCCCTCGCCGCCGGGGCCGAGGTCGCCGGAGTGGAGAGGAGCGGCTGGGCGGCGAACGAGGCGCGTCAGACGTACGCCGCGCTCTCCCTCCGCGGGCGCGCGGCGGCGGGAGACCTCCTCCGGGAGAGACTGCCCGGCCGCGGCGCGGGGATCCTCCTCGTGTGGGTCGTCAACGAGCTCGACGCCGCGTCGAGCGCGGCCCTCCTCCCGCGGCTCCTCGAGGCCGCCCGCCGGGGCGCTCGCGTCCTCGTCGTCGAGCCGATCGCCGCGCGCCCCGTCCCGTGGTGGAACGAGTGGGCGGAGGCGTTCGCCGCGGACGGCGGCCGCAGCGACCTCTGGCGCTTCCCGGCGGCGCTTCCGCCGCTCGTCGCCCGTCTCGACCGCGCCGCGGGGCTCGACCACCGGACCCTGACGGCCCGCTCGCTCTACCTGCCGGGACGGGCGGGCTGACGCCGCGAGCCGGAAGCCGCGGGAGGGACGCCGGGAGAACGGCGGCTACTCCGGCCCGCGAGGAGAGGCCCCGCCGGCCGCCGACGGAACGGAGAAGGAGAAGGAGGCCCCCTCGCCTTCGCGTCCCTCGGCCGAGACCTCTCCTCCGTGCCTCTGGACGATTCGCTTCACGAGCGCGAGGCCGATCCCGGTCCCTTCGAACGCGTCGGGCGCGTGGAGCCGCTCGAAGACCCGGAAGAGCTTGTCGACGTACCTCGGGTCGAAGCCGACGCCGTTGTCCCTCACCCTGTAGGTCGTCCTCGCCGCGCCCGGGATGGCCGTCACCTCGACGACCGGCCGCTCCCGCCCGGCGGCGTACTTGGCCGCGTTCCCGAGCAGGTTGACCCAGACCTGTCGGAGGAGGGAGGCGTCTCCCTCTGCGTCCGGCAGCTCGTCGATGCGGAGGTCGATCCGGGCGCGCGCCGCGGCATCGGCGACCGCCTCCTCGAAGGCCGAGCGCGCGAGCTCCGCCATGTCGACACGGTCCCGCCGCAGCTCGTGTCGGCCCAGGCGGGAGAAGCGCAGCAGGGCGTCGATGAGCGCCGACATCCGCCGGGCGTTCGCCCGGATCACGTCCAGCCGTCGGAGGGTCTCCTCCGCGAGCGTACCGGAGGCGTCCTCGACGATCATGCCGGCGAAGCCCTCGATCGCGCGGAGAGGGGCGCGAAGGTCGTGCGAGACGGAATAGGAGAAGGCCTCCAGCTCGCGGTTCGCCGTCTCGAGCTGCGCCGTCCGCTCCTCGACGCGCCGCTCGAGCTCGGCGTTCAGCTCCCGCACCTCCGCCTCGGCGCGCCGCGTCTCCGAGACCTGGTCGAGGTGCTCGAGGGCGTAGGAGACGTCGGCGGCGGTCTCCTCGAGGAGGACCCTCTCGCGCTCGCCGAAGTAGCCGGACTCGAGGGCGTAGACGGAGAGCGCGCCGACGGGGACCCCTTTCCTCCGGATCGGGAGGGCCGCCGAAGCGCGCCAGGAAGCGCTCTTCGCGTGATCGCGCCACGGGAGCGTCGACGGGTCGCTCAGAAAATCGTTGCAGACCTGCGCCCGCCCCTCGCGGATCGCCCGGCCGGTCGGCCCGAGAGCCTCGGGCCGGTCGTCGACGCGGATCTCCATGCCGTCGAGGTAGCCCGTCTCGTCCCCGTGCCGGGCGGCGACGGCCACCCTCGACGAGTCTTCCTGCTCGAGGCCGATCCAGGCCATCCGGAATCCGCCGGTCTCGACGAGGATCCGCGGGACCTCCTCGAAGAGCTCCTCGGGCGTCCGGACCCTCACGATCGCCTCGTTGATCTCGATCAGGGCGGCGTAGAGGCGCGCGACGCGAGCGACCTCGCTCGCCGCGCGCAGCTCCTCCGTGAGGTCGCGGCACGCCTTGATCCTCACGGTCCGACCCTCCCAGGGGACGAGCCGCGCGTCCCCTTCGACGGGGAACGTCGAGCCGTCGGCCCGGAGGCCGGTCCATCGATGGCGACCGGTCGCGCCCGACGCGTGGTGGGCGGCGACCTGGTCGAGCGACTCCGGGGCGACGAGCTCGAGGAAGGGGCGGCCGAGGAGCGCGGACGGCTCCCAGC
>JAGOBQ010000367.1 GCA_017999215.1 Thermoanaerobaculia bacterium | reverse complement strand
CGGCTCGCCCCCCGGCCGCGAGAGCAGCGGGGTGAGTTTCACGGCCCAGTCGCGCTCGAGGATGAAGTGGGACTCGTACATCTTCCCGATCCCCACGCCCATCGCGATGTTCCGCATCGGCTCGCGGACGGGCTGGGGAACGTCGATCCTCCCGTCCTTCTCCCCGGCCGCCCGGCGCAGCTCCTCGAGAACCTGCTTCACCTGCGCCGGGCGGAACTCCCTCTCGAACCTCGGATGGTCCGGGTAGAGGTAGGTCATCGCCTGGTCGAGCAGGTTCGTGAAAGCGTCCTTCAATGTCGCCCCGACGGGCGGCCTCGGCTGGAACGCCGGGTCGAGCGACTGGACGTGGTCCGACGGGTCGAAGCCCGCCTCCACCCGCCTCGCGTCCGCGTCCGTGCGGATGCCGTAGGCCATCTCCAGGTCGAGGCCGAGGCGCGCCCGGAGCTGGGCCTGGAGGCTCTCGAGCTCGCCGCGGGCAGAGCTGCGATCCACCTCCGAGAGGTGCTGCGTCGCCCGCTGGAAGCGCTCGCCCGCCAGGATGTGGTCGACGACCACGAGCTTGCCGAGGTCTTCGAGCGCCGCCGCCGTCAGGAAGGCCGGGAGCCAGCAGAGGACGGCCGAGCTCTCCTTCCGCGCGCGGAACAGCTCGATCCGCTTCAGGTCGTCCGCCAGGGAGCCGTGGTCCGGGTCGAACGGGAAGTCGAGGAGGACCTTCCACGCCCCCCCCTTCGACGCCCGCAGCGACTCGTCGGGCATCTCCCGGATGTTCGTGAAGTAGACCTCGACCGCGCGATCCGTGTTGCGCCAGAGGAACGGGTATTCCGTGAAGAGCTCGTCGGAGCGCTTGATCCCGAGCCGCTCGAAGAGGAGCTCCTGCAGCTTCCGCCGCCGGTTCCCCGCGTTGTCCTCGGCCCGCTCCCTCTCGAGCAGGTCGTCGATGTCGACCCGCGAGAGGACGATGGAGATCGTCGGGTTGTTCGATTCCCCCGACACGCGAAGCGCACCGACCTGGGCGGCCCACTTGCGGATGCGGCCGAGAAGGACGGCCGCCTCCCGCCCCTCCACCGGCGCCTTGATGCTGCCGTGGTTCAGGGCGCAGAGCTTCGCGGCCGTCAGGTCTCTCAGCGCGGCCACGTCGGGAGCGAGGGCCGCGAGGAGGAGCGTCTTCACGATCCGGTCGTCGCCCCGGAACGACCGCCCCTTCGGGTCCGTGGCGGGCAGTGCCTGCGCCTGCTCGGGCGTGAGGCCCCACTCCTGCGCGACGGCGGGCAGGAGCTTCTGCCGGTAGAGCCTGAGCGCCTCGTCGAAGTGGGACCTCATCTCGGCCGAGAACGGCTCGGCGCCCGAGGCGAGGACTTCGAACAGGTCGCCCACCGGGACGACCTGCCCGAGCTCCAGCGTGTCGCGCTTGTCGACGAGGAGCTGGAGGAGGAGCTTGAGGGCCGTCCGCTCGCGCTGGAGGAGCGAGGAGACGGCGACGAGCGTGTCGACGAGCGCCGGCGAGAACGGGTAGACCGTCCGGAACTTCGCCCGGTCGCCCTCCGTCCCGAGCAGGGTCCCGAGGACCTCCGGGCGGAACCGCTCCGTCTCCCGGAAGGCGTCGTCGATCCGGATCCGCGCCGCCTCGTCCCTCGGCTTTAGGACGCGCTTGTGGACGATCGCCGGCAGGTTCCGGTCCTCGAGCCGGACGAAGGCGAAGCGGTCGTTCATGTAGTTCAGCGTGTCGGCGAAGCTGAGTCGCTCGGCCCCGGGGACGTGCGCCCCGACCAGCTCCTTCAGGTCCCGCTGGCGCGCCACGAACGAAACGATGGGAATGGGCCTCTCGTACGGGCCTGCCTCGATCAGCTTGACGAGCTTGCTCCCCTCGGTCTCGGCGAAGCGGAGGTCGCCGATGTGGCTCGCCAGCCAGAGGATCAGCTCGTCGAGGAAGAGGACGACGCCTTGGTACCCGAGGCCCCGGGCGTGCTTCGAGAGGAGCGAGAGCCCGAGGTCGAGCTCGACGAACCCCTCTCCCGTCGCCGCGGCCGTCCCGGCAAGGTGCGTGAAGACCCGCGCCGACAGGTCGCCGACGAGACGCGCCCGTTCGTCCGACTCCGGCGGTGCGGCCGCGGCCGCCTCGAACGAGTCAGCGGTCCAGCCCCCTCCGAGGTCTCCCCACTCGCCTTCCGCAGAGCCGCCGAGCATCTTGAAGAACGCCTCGTCCCCCATCGCCTTCCGCTGCGCCCGCGCGTTCTCGATGAGCCCTTCGGAGACATAGACGCCCGGAGTTACGGCCTCCGGGTGCAGCTCGCGGACGTGCCGGGCGTACCCACCCAGGATCGCGGACTCGAGGTTCTTCGCACCGATCATGTGGAACGGCACGAGGAGGAACTTCCTTCCCGAGATCCACTTGTCGGCGGCCGCCACGGCGCTCCCAAGCTCGGGGATGGCCCTCGCCTCCGGGTTCCCTTGCAGGAGGAGGTGGAGGACCGCCATGAAGTGGCTCTTGCCGCTTCCGAAGCTGCCGTGGAGGTAGGCCGCCTTGCTCGACCGCTCGGCGACGGCGGCCTTCACGATCCCGAGGGCCCGGTCGAACTCGACCGCCAGCTCGGGAGTGACGACGTAGGTCCGGAGCGTCTCCTGGGCCTTCGAGAGCCCCTCCGCCAGCCGGAGGACGAAGTCGCCCTGGTGGACGCGCTCCGGGATATCGATCAGGTCACGAAGGAGTGTCGTCATTCGACTTCCATCGCCGCCTCATCGAGGTCGGCGAATGCCTCAAACGGATCCAGGACCTTCGCGAGGCCGAGCTGCTTCTGGGCAGCCACAAACCCGCTTCTCAGGGACTCGGTCTTCGCATCGCCGAGGGTCATGAAGTGTTCCTTCAGCGCCTTCTTGATGCCCGAGTGGTAGACGAGTTCCTTCCTGACCTCGTCCCTGAAGGCCGAGTCGCCCTTCGGGATCCTCTCCTCGCCGTTGCGGCTGACGAAGTCGCTCTTCTTGCTCTTGGCCAGGTACATCACCAGGAGCGCCATCGCATCGAAGGCAAGTCTCGAGGGGCTCGGCGCTCCCGACTCAGCCTTCACGAGATTGACATCCTTCTTCAGGACCAGGGGCAGCACATCGTGGAGGTTCTGGAGGAATGTCAGGAAGACGACCGACCGGAGGTTCTTCTCCGCGAACACCTTCTGGTAGATCCCGTCGTACTCGAAGATGTGGTTCGGGTGCCGGGCCCACTCCAGCCCCCCGCCCCCCATCGCAGCAGCGATGGAACGGCCCAGATCGACAATCCGCACGGCGATCTTGTTGCTGTTCTCGAACTCCTCGTCCAACAGCTCCGGAGACGTGTCGGAGACATGGGCGAGCGCTCCCTCCTGCCGCTCGTAGAAGATCCCTCGTTCCTTGAAGCGAACCTCGAGCTGAAGCTGGACGCGATCGTTCGCACGTAGCGCAGCGGGCGAGATGGCGTTCTGCCTGTTCGTGCTGACCGTTATCTCGTGGACGAGGGTCTCGTCCTTCTCTTTCGTAGTGATGACGCGGACCGGGACCGCGACCATCCCCCACCGTTCGCGGTCGATCCTCGAACGGATCTTCGGGTCGTTGAGGAAGAGGTAGGCGGACTTGATGGTCTGACACCCGTTCAGAACGAAGGGCTGCTGCACCTCCGTCCGTCCGTCACCCTGCCGCGCGTTGCGGGCGAAGATGGTCACGCCGTTGTGCAGTAGGCCGAACATCGCCGGGTCCACGGTCTTCTTCACGCATGCGGCGGCCAGCGTCTCCCGGATCTTCGCCGCCGGGCCACGCTCGGTGTTCCTCGGGTTCTTCAGGAAATAGCGGACGTTCTTCGCGAAGAGCTCGTCACGGCGATGGACGTACATCTCGACCAGCTCGGAGAGCTTGCCGATTCCATGCAGCATCCGCACGGACCCTTCCCGGTACGGAACTGTCATCTCGGTCGCGGCCAGCGTGAGCGGAGTCCAGCTGGGCGGAACGTAGACGACACCCTGATCGGAATCGCGATCGAAGTCCATCCGTGAGGGCCCGACGTGGCCGATCGTGAAGACCCGTTCGTCGAGGTGCCTTTCCACCTCCTCCCTGAGGCTCTCCTGCGCGGCCTTCGTGCCCGCGGCCACGATCTCCTGCTCCTCGTGGCAGAGGTGGATCACGAGGAACTCGAGGGCAAGCTGCTTCCGTTCGTCGTCCGCGAGGCCGTTCACTTCGCTGCGGAGATTCGTGAAGATCTTGTTCTCCTTCGCGGAGTCCGGCTCGACGCGATCGAGTATTCGCCTCAGCACCCTCGGCAGCCTCTCCAGGTCCTTGAAGCCCTTCCTGACCGATGAAAGGTCGGTCGAGTACTTGGCCTGGATCAGGACGAGCCGCGGACGTCCGTCAGACCGGTCGATGTGAAAACCATCGAGTCCGTGGTCCCAGCCCTTCTCGTTTCCCGTCAAACCCGGATCGGATGCCTGGCACATCGCGTCGGAGGGCGGAAGGCTGTGGCGTCGGTGGAGGTACCAGGCCGGGAAGCAATCCTCCGGGGAGTGCTCGTATCCGCCCTCGACCTTGAACGCTCGAACCTGCTCCCGGATTCTGTCTACGTTCATCGTCAATACCTCTCCCCCGTCAAGCCATCCGGTCCCGCATCGATCACATCCTGCGCGGCCGGCGCGTACGCGTCGCTCGCGCCTCCGGCCGCCAGTTCGAGAGGTCCGCAGGGAGCAGCCCGAGGTCGCGGGCCTCTTGGTCGACGTAGTCCGCGAACACTGCTGTCCAAGACAACTCGCCTCGGCGGGGGTGCCCCGCATGAATAGCGGCTCCAGTGGCCTTCCGCGGGCCGGTCGCGGGAAGAGGCCCCCCCTTCACGCCGCCACCGGCTGTCCAAGACCGG
>JAGOBQ010000366.1 GCA_017999215.1 Thermoanaerobaculia bacterium | reverse complement strand
CAGGTCGTCCGGGCCGACCGCGTGAACGGGTTGGGGCGTTTCGCGAAGGCGGGGCGCTACGCCGCGAACGTCTGGGCGTTCGTGACGGAGGACCCCCGCGAGTCGAACACCGAGGGCGGGGTCTTCCCGGCGATCTTCGGGACGGTCCTGATGGTCCTGATCATGAGTATCGTCGTGACGCCCCTCGGCGTCCTGACGGCTTTCTACCTCCGCGAGTACGCGAAGCAGGGGCCGGTCGTCAGCGCGGTGCGGATCGCCGTGAACAACCTCGCCGGGGTGCCGTCGATCGTCTACGGCGTCTTCGGCCTCGGCTTCTTCATCTACTTCGTCGGCGGGTCAATCGACCGTCTCTTCTACCCGGAGGCGCTCCCGGCGCCGACGTGGGGGACGGGCGGAATCCTCTGGGCGTCGCTGACGCTCTCGCTCCTGACGGTGCCGGTCGTCATCGTCTCCGCGGAGGAGGGGCTCGCCGCGATCCCGCGCGGGATGCGCGAGGCCTCGCTCGCGCTCGGGGCAACGAAGTTCGAGACGATGTGGCGGGTCGTCCTGCCGGCGGTGATGCCGTCGATCCTGACCGGCCTCATCCTCGCGATGGCCCGCGCGGCGGGCGAGGTGGCGCCTCTCATGATCACCGGCGTCGTGAAGCTGGCGCCGTCGCTGCCGGTCGACGGCTTCGCCCCCTTCTTCCACCTCGACCGGAAGTTCATGCACCTCGGGTTCCACGTCTACGACGTCGGCTTCCAGTCGCCGAACGTCGACGCGGCTCGCCCGATGGTCTTCACGACGACGATCCTCCTCATCCTGATCGTCGTCGCCCTCAACCTCACGGCGATCGTCATCCGGGGACGGCTCCGCCGGAAGCTCCGTTCCTCCGGGATCTGAGGTACGTCATCATGGAAGCCCAGACGATGGCCCCGCCGACCTCCGCCCCGCCGCTCGAGCCGCGGACCGTTCCGGGTCCCCGGAGCGCCGCCGCGGAGGCGCCGCCGCTGATCGAGCTCGAGAAGTTCAGCTTCTGGTACGGGGAGAAGCAGGCGCTCTTCGACATCGACCTGAAGGTCCGCGAGCGCTCCGTCACCGCTTTCATCGGCCCTTCCGGCTGCGGGAAGTCGACCCTGCTCCGGTGCCTGAACCGGATGAACGACCTGATCGACGGCGTCCGCCAGGCGGGCTCCCTCCGGGTGGCGGGACAGGACCTCTACGCGCCGGACGTCGACGTCGTGAGCGTACGCAAACGGCTCGGGATGGTCTTCCAGAAGTCCAACCCGTTCCCGAAGTCGATCTTCGAGAACGTCGTCTACGGCCTCCGGATCCAGGGGGAAAGGAACAAGACCGTCCTGCGCGACGCATGCGAGTCGGCGCTCCGGGGCGCCGCTCTCTGGGACGAGGCGAAGGACCGGCTCGACGAGAGCGCGCTCGCCCTCTCCGGCGGGCAGATGCAACGCCTCTGCATCGCGCGGGCGCTGGCCGTCGAGCCGGAGGTCGTCCTGATGGACGAGCCCTGCTCGGCCCTCGACCCGATCGCGACCGCCAGGATCGAGGAGCTCATCTTCGCCCTGAAGGAGCGTTTCACGATCGTCATCGTCACCCACAACATGCAGCAGGCGGCGCGCGTCTCCGACGAGACCGGCTTCTTCATGCTCGGCAAGCTCGTCGAGTTCGACCGGACCGACGTCATCTTCACCCGCCCGAAGGAGAAGATGACCGAGGACTACATCACCGGGAGGTTCGGTTGACGGACCGGCCGGCGACCGCGAGGGCTTCCGAGACGCCGGGCGGCGCGCCGGCGCGCTGGCGGATCGCCGTCGTCGAGGACGACGAGGACCTCGCCTTCACGCTCGTCTACAACCTGCGGAAGGACGGGCGCTTCGATCCGGTCCGGTACGCGGGGGGCCTCGTCGCGCTCGACGAGCTGACGGAGCGTCCGCCGGACCTCGTCCTCCTCGACCTGAACCTCCCCGACGTGGACGGCCTGACGATCTGCCGGGAGCTTCGGAAGCACGACGCGACGCGACGGGTCCCGATCCTCATGCTGACGGCGCGCGCCGAGGAGCGCGACAAGCTGCTCGGCTTCGACCTCGGCGCGGACGACTACGTCACGAAGCCGTTCTCGATGAAGGAGCTCCTCGCCCGGATCGCGGCGCGGCTCCGGCGCGGCGAGGGCGGCTCCTCGGCGCCGGACGAGGTGTTCGACGACGGGAAGGTCCGGGTCGACCGGGCGCGCCACCTCGTCGAGCGCGGCGGGAAGTCCGTGCACCTGACGAAGAAGGAGTTCGACCTGCTCTGGCTCCTGATCCGGAGCGGGGGGCGGGTCGTCAGCCGGGAGACGATCCTCTCGCGCCTCTGGGACTACGCCGCCGACGTCGAGACGCGGACGGTCGACGTCCACGTCCGCTCGATCCGGAAGAAGCTCGGGGACGACGTCGTGGAGACGGTCGTCGGCGTCGGCTACAGGTACCCGGCATGAGGTCTTCCGTTCCGATGCGGCTCCGCCCTGCGGCAGAGGCGCTCGTGCTCGGGGCGATCACGGTGGCGGTCGTCGGGCTCGAGCCCCGCGCCCTCCTCGCGGGGGCTCTCGTCGCGGCGGCGTTCTTCGCGATACGCCTCCGACGGATGCGGGAGCTCGACAGGGTCCGCCAGGGGGTCGCCGTGGCGGCCACGGGGACGCGCCCGGAGGAGTGGAAAGGCCTCTCGCCGGAGACGGCCGAGGTCCTCGAGGCGCTCCACCGCTTCGCCGACCTCGTCGCGCGCGAGAGGCAGGGGAGCGAGCGGGCGCGCCTCCTCGCCCGGACGGTCTTCGAGGAGGTCCCCGTCGGCCTCGTCGTCGTCGATCGGGGGCTCGCCCTCCTCGACGTGAACCCGGCGGCCCGCGTCCTCTTCGGCGTGCCCCCCACGGCCACGTGTGCCGCACTTCACGACCTCGTCCGGGCGCCCGAGGTGCACGCCCTCTTCCGGTCTCTCGACGGGCGGGCGGAGGAGGTCTCCGCGCCGGTCGTCGTCCGCCTCGAGGGGCGTGAAGGGGGCGAGCGCTTCCTCGAGGTGGCCGCGCGCGCGGTGCCGGGCCGGCCGCGCGCCGGGGAGCCGGCCGCGATCGGCGTGGCCCGCGACGTGACGGAACGGGAGCGGACGGAGCGGATGAGGCGGCAGTTCGTCGCGGACGTCTCTCACGAGCTCCGGACGCCTCTCGCGACGATCCGCGCGGCGGCCGAGACCCTCTCCGGCGAGGAGGGGCTCGGCGAGGACGCCGCGCGGCTCGTCGGGATCGTGGAGCGGCAGGCCTCGCAGATGCAGGATCTCGTCTCCGACCTGACCGACCTCTCCCAGATCGAGGCGGGCTCCGTGACGATCCAGCTCGAGATGGTCCCGCTCGCGGGCCTCCTCGCGAGCGCGGCGAAGGATCTCGAGGCGGCCGCACGGGCGCGGGAGGTCGAAGTGGCGGTCGAGGCGCCCGAGGGGCTCTCGGTCCACGGAGACCGACGGCGCCTGGCGCAGGTCTTCCGGAACCTCCTCGACAACGCGATCAAGTTCTCGCCGGCCGGTGCACGCGTCGACCTCCGGGCCGAGGCCGGAACGGAGGCGGGCGCGCAGGTGGCTCGTGTCCACGTCGTCGACCGCGGGATCGGGATTCCCGCGAGCGAGCAGGTGAAGATCTTCCAGCGCTTCTACCGGATCGACCCCTCGCGAACGAAGACGGTGCCGGGGACCGGCCTCGGCCTGGCCATCGTCAAGCACCTCCTCATCCTCCACGGCGGCACGATCCGCGTGGAATCCGAGCCGCTCTGCGGCAGCCGCTTCACCGTCACCCTCCCGGCCGTCGCCGTCGCCCTCAAGGAGGCCTCATGAAGGAACATTTCTCGGAGCTCCTCGAGCGGCTCCGTCGCCAGCTGATCGGGATGGGCGCGGAGGTGGAGAGCCAGATCCGCGTCGCCGTGGAGGCGCTCGTGGAGGGAGACGCCGCGAAGGCGCGCTCCGTCTGCGATCGGGATCCGGTGGTCAACGACCTCGAGGTGCGGAACGAGGAGGCGGTCATCCAGCTCCTCGCCACGCAGCAGCCGGTCGCGAGCGACCTGCGGCTCCTGGTGGCGGCGGTCCGGATCAACGCGGACCTGGAGCGGATCGGCGACCACGCCGTGAACATCGCGCAGGCCGCCGAGCGGCTCGCGGGCGTCCGGCCGTTCAAGCCGTGGATCGACATCCCGCACATGGCCGAGGTCGTCCGAGGGATGCTCCGCGACTCGCTCGACGCGTTCGTGAGGAGGGACACGGCCCTCGCGAAGAAGGTGCTGGAGCGCGACGACGTCGTCGACGCGAAGAACCTCTCGCTCATCCGCGAGCTCCTGACCTACATGGCCGAGAACCCGGCCCTCATCAGCCGGTCGATCGAGATCATGCTCATCTCGCGGAACCTCGAACGCGTCGCCGATCTCGCGACGAACATCGCGGAAGAGACGATCTTCATCGCCGAGGGGCTCGTCATCAAGCACCAGGGGACGCGCCCGGAGGAACCGGAGCCGCGCTGAGAGGACGCCGGTGACCGAAGTAGCCCGGCTCCGGGCAACGGTCCTCGTCCGACGGGCGTTCGTCGTCCTCCTCGCGTGGGCGGCGTTCGCGACCGGCTTCCTCGGGGCGGAGCGGACGTTCCGGGCCGGAACGCCGGTCTCCCTCGCCGCGGGTGCGGCGGTCGCCGCGGCGTTTCTGGCCGTCGTCCTCGGCGGGGGCGACCGCCTCGCGGGGTTCGTCTGGCTCCTGGCGGCGCGGGCGGAGATGGTCCCCGCGGGGCGCTGGCTTGCCGGATGCGTCGCGGCGGCCACGGTGGTCCGCCTCGCCTGGGGGGCGCTCCTGACGCCGCGGCAGGTCTCCGACATTGAGCTCTACTA
>JAGOBQ010000365.1 GCA_017999215.1 Thermoanaerobaculia bacterium | reverse complement strand
CTACTGGAGACTCGCCGAGAACAACGAAGAGACCGGGGACGAGCCCATCGGGCCCGTCCTCACATCACACCGGGAGGGGGGAGATTCCGGTGCGAACTGAGGGGGAAATTCGGGTGCGACTTGACAATTCTCGAAGTTGCTCCGAAATGACCTCTACAGAGGTTGGATCAGAGTCCCCTCGTGGGGCGGCTCCGGCTACAAGGGCGACTTTCAGGCTCTCGTCCCGGACAGGACCTTCTGGATCGTCCGCTCGCGTCTCACGTCCGGGTCAATCACCAGCACCGAGCACGTGCGTCTCAACCCGACGTTTCCACTTCGGGGAATCACGTACTGCGGGCACTGTGGCGCGAAGCTCACGGCGAGCGATACCACGAAGAGCAGCGGGCGGAAGTTCCCGTACTACTTCTGCTACCAGAAGGGGTGCACGGGCGTGCGGGTCCGGAAGCACATTCTGGAGGCGCAGTTCGAGCAGCTCCTCGCCCGTACGAGCCCGAAGCCCGAGTACATGCCTGTCCTTCGCGAGGTCGTACGCGACGTCTGGAAGACGAAACTTGAGGCCACCGCCAGTCTTCGTGACGGACTCCGTCAGCGACTCGATGAACTCCGCCGCCGGAAGGACCGGATCTTCGACCTGTATCTCACCCAGCACATCGGCGGCTCCGCATACGAGGAGCAGACGACACGGGTGGAGGGGGAGATTGAGTCGGCTCGGCAGGAGCTGGCCGCGTCGATGGCGGACGACATCGACGTGGACGTCGTCCTCTCGTACGCCGAGGAAGTTCTCGCCGACCCGAACAGGGTTCTCCGAGCCTTCAGCGGGAACCAGCGCCAGCGTTTCCTGCGGCTGCTCTTTCCGGAGGGAGTTACTTGGGAAGGGCCGCGCTTTAGAACCCCGGTAACCAACACGGTCTTCGACTGGTTACGGGACTTTCCGGAGGGAAATAAGAAGGTGGTACCCCCAGCGGGATTCGAACCCGCGATCTTCACCTTGAAAGGGTGACGTCCTAGGCCACTAGACGATGGGGGCGACCAGGCTGGAGCGCCCTGCGGCGCCGGGCGGAATTTACCATGGGGCGCCGGCCGGGACCCGGAGGGTCGGGTTCCGCGAGCGGTCGCCGGGTGTTTCGGAGTGGCGGAGATGGTGAGCCGTCCGGGATTCGAACCCGGGACCCCCTGCTTAAAAGGCAGATGCTCTAACCGCTGAGCTAACGGCCCGCCGGACCGGATGTTACCGCGAGCGTCCGCGGAAGGCGGACGTGACGCGGATCACGCCCCCGGCGAAGGCCGCGGATCCGGGGTAGGCTCGCCGCAACCGGACAGCTGGAGGTGAACGATGGTGCGAGCAGCAGTGTGCCGCGTCGTCGCGCTCGGGGCGTTCTTCGCCCTCTGCGCCGCGGGGACGGGGTCGGCGCAGACGAACGTGAAGGTCGTTCCGAAGGAGGTGATCGACGATCGGATCTCCGAAGGGATGATGAAGGGGGGCCTCGTCCTTCAGCTCGAGCTCGAGGGGGACGGCCTCGACGTCGTGCAGTCGGCTCGGGTGAGGCTGAAGAGCGCGAAGGCCGACACGGGCGAGGACCTCCTGCCGAAAGAGGAGAAGGCGCCCGACTTCTCCGACCGGAACGTGAACGCCGGGACGCTGCAGGTCGTCGTGAACAGCCCGCCGCGCGCGGCGAGCTCCGTCCAGGTCGCGGGGACGGTGGAGCTCTTCATCCCGGGGCGCGACGCCTCCGCCGTCGTGAGGATGCCGGGGGCGCTCGCGAAGCTCGACAAGCCGGTCGTCTCGAAGGGGCTGAAGTCGGCGAAGGTCGAGCTGACGGTGCTGTCGAAGGCGAAGTACGTCGAGGAGCGGAAGAAGAACCGGCTCGACGAGGCGAAGATCGCGCAGATCCGCGCGGAGGCGAAGGCGCGAGGGATGAAGGAGGAGGAGGCCGACGCGATCGTCGAGATGGCGAAGGCGTTCGACGAGCTGGGAGAGGGGGACCTCCCCGAGCACGGCTTCTACCTGAAGGTCCCGGCGGCGAGCGAGGAGAAGATCCAGGAGGTCTGGCTGGAGACGGCGAAGGGAGAGAAGCTCGAGACCGGGGGCTCCTCTTCGCGCTCCGACGAGGCCTTCGTCCTGAAGCAGGTGTCCCTGAAATCGGCTCCGCCGAAGGACGCGGTCCTCGTGGCGCGGCTCCTGACCGACAAGTCGATCGTCTCGGTCCCGTTCGAGATGAAGGAGGTCCGGCTCCCGTGAACGCGACGCACGTCTCCCTCGCCCTCGTCCTCGGCGCGGCCCTGGCCGCCGCCCCCGCCGAGGCCCAGTCGAAGAAGAAGAAGCCGGCGGCCACGAAGCCCGCGGCGGCGCCGAAGACGACGCCGGCGAACGCCCGGATGACCGCCCTCCAGGACCGCCGGTCGGACGGCCACTTCCCGCGCTGCACGCTCGGGATCGAGCTTCCCGACTACCCGGCGCACGAGGTGACGGCCGCCCGGGTCGTCGTGAAGAAGGCCGTCGACGACCTCGGCACCGATCTCCTGAAGGAGGACGCCGCCGACGTCCGGCTCGAGCCGACGCAGCGCGGACAGTTCGGGAAGCCGGACGACGGCAAGGCCGCGCCGCCGACGATCGTCTTCGCCGAGATGAAGAACCCGCCCCGGGCGGCGAAGGCGCTGAAGGAGGTCTCGGGGGAGATCGAGCTCTTCGTTCCCTCGCGCGACCCGAACGGCGAGGCGCGGATCGAGCGGTTCCTCTCGCTCGCGGGGAAGCCGGCCGCGCACCCCGCGCTCCGTGCGAACGGCGTCGAGATCTCGTTCGTGTCGAAGGCGCAGCTCGACGCCGAGCGGAAGAAGGCCGAGGAAGCGGAGACCGCGAAGCTGAAGAAGGAAGGCTACGAGGACGCCGACTCGATCCGGTCGATGGTCGAGAGCGCGCTCTACTCCTTCCCGAAGGGTGAGGAACGCGAGGTGATCCTCAGGGTCAAGGACCCGAAGAAGGCGATCCAGGAGATCAAGGCGTTCAACGGGAGCGGCGAGCGCGTCTTCGGGACCGACTCGGAAGAGTCGGGCTTCCGCGTCCTGACGTTCTGGAACGACCCGCCGCAGGCCGACTGGACGCTCAGCGTCCAGATGCGCTCCGATTCCAGCATCGTCCGTCACACGTTCGCGTTCCGCGACGTTCCGCTTCCGTGAGGGGGAGCCCGCGCCCGCCCGGCCCCGAGGGGCCGGGCGGGCGGCGGGAGCCCGGAGCGCGGGCTAGAATCGACGCGAGAATGGTCGCGTCTCGAGAGCCGCGGGAGATCCGGGATCGTCTGAAGGAGGTCTACCACGACCTCCCCGAGGCGATGCGACGGATCGCCGACGCCCTCATGTCCGACCCTCTCCTCGGCGCGCTCTGGGGGATCGAGTCGATGGCGGAGCGGGCGAACGTCAGCATCGGGACGGTCGTCCGCTTCTCGAAGCGGCTCGGGTACCGCGGCTTCAGCGAGTTCCGGGACGCTCTCCGGGATGCCTGCCGGATCCGGTCGGGGGGCGACCCGCTGGAGGCGCTCGAGGCGCCCGCGGACCCGTTCTGGGCTCTCGGGGAGGTCGTCCGGCGCGACCGGGAGAACCTCTCGAGGCTCGTCCAGACGCTCGACCACTCCACGCTCGACTCCGCGACGCAGCTCCTGACGCGGGCCCGCCACCGCGTGCTCCTCGGGCGAGGCGTCTCGAACCTGATGTGCCAGGTGCTCGCGTTCAACCTGACGCAGGCGGGCCTTCCGTGCATCGCGGCGAGCCCGTCGGACTTCTCGAACCAGGTGGCGAACCTCGGCGCCGGCGATCTCCTCGTCGTCGTCAGCTGCGCCCCGTTCAGCCGCGAGACGATCGACGCGGCGGCCTTCGCCCGGCGCTGCGGGATCCCGGTCCTGGCGTTCACCGACCGCCACGATTCGCCCCTGACGCCGAGCGCGACGGTCGCGATCGTCCTCCCGACCGAGGACTTCCTCTTCAGCTTCGGCCTCTCGGCGTTCTCCGTGGTCTCGCACGCGCTGGCGATCGCCGTCGCCGCGAAGGATGCGGCCGGCACCTCGCGGCGGCTGAAGGCGGCGGACGAGGTGGCGCAGCCGCTCTTCGTCGAGCACTGGCTCCCGATGCAGCCCGGCGCGATCCGCGTGGAGCGGCCCGCGAAGCCGAAGGCGGACTGAAGGGCGGCTTCAGGCCTCAGCCGGGCGCGAGGGCGAGGATCGCCTCGAGGACTCCGCCGGCCACCGACCGGGCCTTGTCGGAGACCGTGAAGCAGTGCGCGCGCACGCCGCGTGGGTCGACGTCGGCGACCTTCAGGCCGGCCGAGGCCGGATAGCCCGGACGGATCAGCCCGCGGAGGACGCCTCCGATCGATGAGCGGGCGACGGCGCCCCCGATGGTGAGGACCGGCTCGCCGGCGGCGACGAGATCCCCGATGGCGCGGAGCGTCACGACGTCCCCGGTGGCGGGCGCCCGGACGACGCGGTCACCGGCGTGGCCCGCGATCGGTCCCGGGACGGCGGTGTCGTCCTCGGCGCAACCGGCGAGGAGGACGCGGCCGAGGGCGTGGCCGCGGTTCGTCTCGACCACGGCGTGCGCGTCCCGGCCCGCTTCGAACCCGGGGCCGAGCGCGACGACGACGGGGGCGAGGTCGATCCGGGTCCCGAGGTTCCTCTTCGCGAGGATCGCGTCGACCACGGCGAGGGGAGCGAGGCGCGGCACGAGGTGCGCCTCCGGGTCGACGAGGATCGGCACGACCCCGGAACTCCACGCGGCGGGGGGCTCCTCGTGGAGGACGGCGCGCACCCCCTCCACCTCGGCTGCGCCGTCGCAGACGGCCTCCGACAGGCTCACGGTCCGCCGGATCGCGCTCGGGCGGGGGAGCTCGAGGGCGACGACGCGGAAGCCGGA
>JAGOBQ010000364.1 GCA_017999215.1 Thermoanaerobaculia bacterium | reverse complement strand
GACCTCAGGGTCGCGACCCTCAACGTCCAGAAGGCGCAGGCGCTCTACCGGATCCAGCGCTCCGAGCTGAACCCGACCATCGGCATCCAGGCGACGGGCGACCGCACCCGGATCCCCGAGAGCATCGGGAAGGACGGCGTCGCGAGCGTCTCCTCGACGTACACCGTCGGCCTCGGCCTCGCCTCGTGGGAGCTCGACCTCTTCGGGCGCCTCCGGAGCCTGAAGGCGCGCGCCCTCGAGCAGTACCTCGCGACCGAGGAGGCCCGGCGCGGGGCGCAGGCCTCGCTCGTCGCGGCCGTCGCCGGGAGCTGGCTCTCCCTCGCGGCCGACGAGGAGAACCTCGCCCTCTCGAAAGGGACGCTCGAGGCGCAGCGCGCCGCCTACGAGCTGATCGGGAAGACCCGCGAGGCGGGCGTCGCCTCCGACCTCGACCTCCGCCAGGCCGAGAGCCAGGTCCAGGCGGCCCGCGCGAGCGTCGCCGCCTACACGGGCGCCGCGGCCGTCTCCCGGAACGCCCTCGAGCTCCTCGTCGGCGCGAAGGTGCCGGAGGGGCTCCTCCCCGACCGGCTCGTCGCGGTGACGGACCCGAAGGGTCTCTCCGCCGGCCTCCCGTCGGACGTCCTCCTCCGGAGGCCCGACATCCTCGCCGCCGAG
Organism: Thermoanaerobaculia bacterium; assembly: GCA_017999215.1. Classification (GTDB taxonomy): domain Bacteria; phylum Acidobacteriota; class Thermoanaerobaculia; order UBA5066; family UBA5066; genus UBA5066. The sequence goes on along the minus strand of JAGOBQ010000364.1, from coordinate 4,247 downwards.
CACCAGCTCCGCGGCGCGAACGCGAACATCGGCGCCGCCCGCGCGGCGTTCTTCCCGCGGATCTCCCTCACGGCGGGCCTCGGCACCTCGAGCCCCGACCTCGACGGCCTGTTCAAGGCGGGGACGAAGGTCTGGACCTTCGCGCCGCAGATCGTGTCGCCCCTCTTCGCGAGCGGCTCCCTCTTCGCGAACCTGAAGGTCTCGAAGGTCGACCGGGACATCGCCGTGGCGACGTACGAGAAGTCGATCCAGGCCGCCTTCGCCGAGGTGAGCGACGCGCTCGCCCTCCGGACGACGCTCGTCGCCCAGCGGGAGGCGCAGGACGCGCTCGTCGTCGCCCTTGAGGAGACGCTCCGCCTCTCAGACGCGCGTTACAAGGGGGGGATCGACGCCTACCTGCCGGTCCTCTTCGCCCAGCAGTCGCTCTTCGGCGCGCAGCGCGCCGCCGTCGGCGTCCGGTTCGCCGAGCAGGCGAACCTCGTGACGCTCTACAAGGTGCTCGGCGGAGGGGTGTGATCTCGACGTTGTGGGCTGCCCTCGTCCTCGGATCTGCCGCGCTCGTGTGCGCGTCCGCTGCCCGTGAGCAAACGCCCGGAGATGTGCCAACGGACGCCGGAGCTTCCGGGAAACGTCCGGGTGGAACCCGTCGAGGGGATACCCGGACCCCTGTCCTTCGAGAGGCCGACCCTCGCATTCGTCCCGAAGGGGACGCTCCTGGTCACGACCGGGACGCGGGGCCTCTCCGGAATGACGCTCCCCGCCTCGGGGCTTGCGAGCGATGTCTCCGAACTCGGTATGGTTCGCGCCGACGTCGATTTCGGGAGTCGAAGCCAGGTCCGCATCCAGTGCGCGCTCCGTCAGCATCTACGAATCGACGCGGAGCGATTGCCCGTCCGATCTCAGGCCGCCGTGGCGTGCGGGACGTCACCGACATAAGCGCACTCTCCGTCGTCACGATCGCGCAGGTCATGCCCGAGACGGGCTGGAGGCCTGACATAGCACAACGTGGCGAAGCGAGACTCCCGAGCACAGACGAACAGCGTGGCATCGGAACGAACACGACGGACGTCTTCCTTATCGCTCCGATGCTGAAGCAGCCAGGTGAGGTCTTCGTCGTAGCCGATGTCGGACTTGGAATTCGGGCGGTGCGGGCGGACTCCCAGACACAGGACGACGTTCTCCCCTACGACGTGGCCGCGGCCCGGAAGGCCAGCCGTCGGCGGATGCTCTCGGACGAGCTCGTCGAGCGGAGGGCGTCGTCAGGCGGGCGCGTCGGCACAGCGGATCGATCGTCCCTCCTGGCGAGGACCGCCTGGGCGAGCAGACCGAACTCGGTGAGTCTGACGCTCTCTCTCGGGCTGCTTCGCGACGAGGTGGACCTCGGCGTCATGCTGGCCGTCTCGCACGGCTTCCGCGTCTACAACAGGGTGCGGGCAGACTGATGGGACACTGCACGAGTCGCCAAGCGGAAGTGACCCGTTCTCTCGTCGCAGCGATCCTCCTCGGAGCGTTGGGCGGGTGCGCCACGGCCCACCGGGCCTACCGGCCGTTGACGGAAGGGCTTCAGGTGACGGTGAGCGACCTCGGAAGCGACGAGGGCCGCCGTCGCGTCGGACGGACGTCGCTGGAGCGGCACGAGACCTTCACACTCGGAGTCGTCGAGTTCGACGACCAGGGCTACTTCTGGGATCGACGCCAGGCGGATGCCCTGGTCGAGGAGATCCGACGGGAGGCGGCGGGGCCGGGCCATCCCGCCGTGCTCATCACCGTGTTCGTACACGGATGGAGGCATACGGCCGATGTCTGCGACGCGAACATGTGCTGTTTCCGGGAGGCCCTCGGTCACTTCGCCAGGCAGCAGGCGGAGGTACTGGCGCTCGCTGGGGGAGGGCGGAGGCCGATGAAGGTCATTGGCGTGTTCATCGGCTGGAGAGGTTTGTCGAAGAGGATCTGGCCGCTCGAGCACATCTCCTTTCTTTCGAGGAAGAACGTCGCGATGAAGGTAGGCGCCGGGCACATGACGGAGCTCCTGACCCGCCTCGACCGGCTGAGAGAAGAGCTGAACGCGAAGGGCCGGGAGCGCTCGCGGCTCGTGATCGTCGGCCACAGCCTCGGCGCGACGGTGGTCTACACGGCCGTCTCTGGAGTTCTCAAGAATCGGCTCGCCGAGGCGTACCCCGGTTACGATTCTCGGACGGGGGAAGCTCGCGTGATCCGCGGGTTCGGGGATCTCGTCATCCTCGTGAACCCCGCCCTCGATGCGGTCGCCTTCCATCCTCTCTGGGAGCTCGCGGAGCGGTTCACTGCGTTCGCGAAGACCCAGCCGCCCCTGGTCGTCGTCCTCGGATCGGAGACCGACAGCGCGACCGGGACCTACTTCGCGATCGGGCAGACCGTCGCGACGCTCTTCGAGCGAACGCGCGACCGAGATCAGCGCCGGGCGCTCCGCACGGCGGTAGGGAACCACGAGCCGTATGTCTCCTACCGCCTCGCAGCCCGTGGCGCGGCGATGGTAGGAGATCGCTCGGAGCCGAAGGTCGAAGGCTGTCGGTGCCGCCTCCAGTACGAGCCGGTTGCGATGCACGAGGTCGCCGAGCTCGAGCGCGCCGCCCGCTCCGCCGACGCGGCCGGCGCGGAGACGGAGACGCCCTGGGACGCGGCGCCTTGTGAGGCGTCTCGGGTGTTCGGACGGTCGGTCCTCACCTGTGTGAAGCCCGTCCTACGCCGGAACCCTATTCAAGTGGTCCGTGCGGCGCCGGAGGTGATGCATGAGCACGGCGGCTTCTACAACCCGCTCCTCGGGGACTTCATCCGTCGGATGGTGCTCGGGGGCGCATCGGGGCGGACGCCACACTGAGCCACTCGCGCGACCGCACTTGCACGTGAGGGCATCTGTGAGAGGAGAGTCAATGTCGCAGAGGGCGGTGGAACGGATCATTGGAAGGCTCGCAACCGACGAACAGGCTCGGTGCCGTTTCAGGACGAGCCCACGGGCGGCCGTCGAGGAGCTCGCGCTCGGAGCAGGCGATCTGAGTCCAGCGGAGACTGACGCGCTCCGTTCTCTCGACCTCGCTCTGCTCGAATGGTTCGCAGAGAGCCTGCCCCCTCGCCTCAGGAGTACTGGGGGGGCCGATGGAGTAGAAGGGGCCGGCGATGTGCTCGTAAGCGAGGGAGAGCCCGAGCACTAGGAGGCAGAGCGTCGGCAGCTCGCTCCACGGATGCTGCCGAGAGAACAAGAGCCAAAACGTCCCGGCGAGTGCCGCAGCGAGAGTCCACCCCGTCGTGCCGAGAATCGTCTGTCTCGAGCCGAGGACGGACAGCTCCCAGTCGATAGAGGCGAGCACCTCCTGTTTCTCGGTTGAGGTCGGGGAGGCCGCGGCCGGCTCGCTCACGTCGCTCGTCAGCTCGCCTTGGCGAGGAACGCGTCGATGGTGCGGATGAGGGCCTGCTGGTCGCGCCTTTGGTTTCGGGGACTTCCGGAGCGCCCGTGAGGACTCCGCCCGCTACTCCAGTCCACCTCAGCCCATAGGTACCTAGAATCACGTCGGCAACGATAACCCGGTGGTCGCCGCTTCATGCGCGTCGCATTCCGGCGGTGCCCTCCGGCCTCCCGCCGGAATGCGGCCGCGTCGCGACCGGGCTATATGCGCCAACCGGTTCAGGGGTAATGAGTTGGATGGCTGAACGGGCCCGGTTCATGCACGATCGCAATTCGATAATCGTCGACGACGCTCCACCATTTTCTTTCTTTCGCACCCCTCATCAGGACATCGAAGGGCGATCTCAAAACGACGGAAACACTTCCGTCGGAGATCGTGTAGTTCGACACCATCGTTTTCAGGAGTCGAGCCTTCTCTGGCGCCTCCTGCGTAACGTACAGAGTGGGCGCGACTTGCAGGAGTTCGATAGGCCTGCGAGCGGCTTCCATGAGATCGGCCTTCGAAGGCGCGTTCTCCACCGCCGCCAGTTCCCCGTTGATCCCCGAGAGCTCCTCCTGCCACGCGGCGCTGCGTTCCCGCCAGAAGCCCTCGTCGATCCTGCCCAGGAGCTTGTCCTCGTAGGCTTGCGCCTGAAGCCGCTGAAGGGCCTTCCGGCGCGACACGAGGCGCTTCAAGGCGGCTTCGTCCGTCCCCTCGTCGTGCCGCTTCTCGATCTCCCCGAGCAGCCACTCGGCGACAGCCTCGTCGATCTGGAGCGAGCGGAGGACCTTCAGCGTCTCCGCCTCCAGGATCCGCTCGGGGTAGAAC
>JAGOBQ010000363.1 GCA_017999215.1 Thermoanaerobaculia bacterium | reverse complement strand
CCCCGGCTGTGGCGGTGCCGGCCCCTCCGAAGGCGCCGGCCCGGCCCCCGACCGTCCTGATCGTCTCCTCCGCGGCCGCCGAGCGGGCGGCGTGGAAGGCGGGCCTCGGCATCGGGCCCTGCCGCGTCCTCGAGGCCGGCAGCGGGCAGGAGGCGCTGGAGGCGCTCGTGCGGGAGCCGGCCGACCTCGTCCTGATGGCCGTCGCGCTTCCCGGCATGGACGGATTCGACGTCACGCGCGTCATCAAGTCGCAGCCGAACCTCGCGGCGCTGCCGGTCCTCCTCGCTTCCGACCGGCTCGAGAGGAGCCACTACGCGTTCGGTATCCAGTCGGGCGCGAACGAGCTGCTCGTGAAGCCGATCGAGCCGGACCGGCTGCGGGAGGCGGTCCGGGGCCTCCTCCGCCATCGCGGCTTCCCGCTTCCCGACGGTCCCGCGGGGGCGGGGCCGGCCGCCTGAAACGGCGGCCCGCGGCCGTTTCCGCTTTACAACGGCGGGGCAGAGTCCCGATCATCGACCGATGCCGAGCGAATCGGAGCCGGGCGACCCCGTCGGCGGAGCGGAAGCTTCCGCGGAGCGGGCCCGCGTGGACGAACGGCGCGCCGGCTACTGGGACCCGACCGCGTCCGGGCGCCACCAGATCAGCCGCCCGATCGCCATCGACGGGCTGCGGGCCGAGCGGGCTCGCATCGAGCTCGCCCCCCGGGTCGTCCGGCGCGGCGCCACCTACTACGACGACTCGTACCACGTCGTCGACGCGGCGGCGCGGCAGCTCGCGTCGATCTTCACCCTCGAGCAGCTCGTCATGGCGACGGTCGCCCTCCGCGTCCACATGCGCCGCGGGCGGGAGCACCTCGGCCGAAAGAAGGAGCTGCAGGAGCGCTGGACGGTCCTCGCTCACCGTCTGATGAAGCTGCGCGCCGAGGAACGGCACCTCGCCCTGCGCGAGCAGCGCATCGCCGAGGAGCACGCCAGCCTCGCGGGCGCGGAGGCGGAACGGCCCGGCAAGGCCGAGCTCCTCGCCCTCGAGGAAAGCGAGGTGGCGCAGGCGAGGCAGGCCTGGAGGGACGAGAGCCGACGGGCCTGGGAGGCGTGGTCCCGCCTCGAGGCGGAGGAGGGGGCCCTCCTCGCCGGAGCGCCCGGGCTCGAGCAGACGGAGGACCTCAGTCAGCCGTACATCCTCCTCCTCGTCGCCGCGCGGCGGTCGGCGCCCCGGAGCGTCGCCGCGGCGATGCACACGCTCGTCGACGCCCTCCAGCGCCCCCTGTCGAGGACCGACCAGATGCTCCTCGAGATCGCGTTCCGGCGCTGCATCCGGGCGGGCTCCTCGGAGGACGAGCGGGACCTCGAGAAGTGGGAGCACGCCCTCCTGGCCGCCGCCGAGCGCGAGTTCGCCGCGGAGTTCCCGTGGGCGCGGCCGTACCTCGGGAGCGGCTGACGGGCCGGAGGCGCGGAGGACGGCCTCTCCGCGAGGCCTCACTCGCGAGGGGCGCCTGATGTGCCTGATCGTCCTCGCCCTCCACGCCCACCCCCACCATCCGCTCGTCGTCGCGGCGAACCGCGACGAGGCCCTCGGCCGGCCGACGGCTCCGGCGGCGTACTGGCCGGAGGAGGACGGGCTCCTCGCGGGCCGGGACCTGGAGTCGGGCGGGACCTGGATGGGCGTCACGCGAACGGGCCGCTTCGCGGCCCTCACGAACGTCCGCGACCCGCGCGCCCACGATCCCGGCGCCCCCTCGCGGGGCGGGCTCGCCGTCCGCTTCCTGGCGGGCGAGGACGATCCGCGTGATCACGTTCGCGCGGTCGCGGCGGAGCGGGTCCGGAGGAACGGCTTCAACCTCCTCGCCGGCGCGCGCGGACGCCTCGCGTGGATCTCGAACGCCGGGGGCGGACCGGCCGAGGTGACGCCGGGAATCCACGCCGTCTCGAACGCGGCCCTCGACTCGCCCTGGCCCAAGGCGCTCCGAGCCGCCGCCGGCCTACGCCGCGCGCTCGCGGCCGGGAGCGCGATCGATCCCGAGGAGCTCTTCGCGATCCTGTCGGACCGACGGATCGCCGCGGACGACGAGCTTCCCTCGACCGGGGTCCCGCTCGAGGTGGAGCGGCTCCTGTCGGCGCCGTTCATCGTCGCGCCCGGCTACGGCACGCGCGCCTCGACGCTCCTCCTCGCGCGGAGGGGCGGGCGGGCCGAGCTCCTCGAGCGGTGCTTCGACGCGACGTTTCGCGAATCGGGAACGAGCCGGTTCGAACTCGAGTTCCCGGGCTGGAACGGCGCAGTCGAGACGCGGTTTCCGTCGTCCTGAGATCGACCTTCAGGACCGCTGAATCTGGCCCTTCAGAGGGCTGATGCGCGTGCATCATTTTGTCTTCGCGCGTGTCTTTGGCCTCCTCGCGGATGCGGAAAGCACCTACGATTCGCGCGGATTCGTTGGATCCGAATATGTGCGTCGACCCCAGTATTCCCCGCGACAAGGCTTGAAGGAGGAGATCCCATGTCACTTCTGCAGCGCGGACTGATGTTCGTCCTGGCGGCGGGGACGCTCGCGATTCCGTCGTCCGTCCCGCCCGACACCAGGGCCGGCGGACGGGCCGCGGCTCCCGTGGAACCGCAGACCGTGAGCGTCTACACCCCGGCGGACAAGGAGTTCTACCTGACCGAGGATCAGATGGACTTCATCCGCCCCGGCTTCAAGGTCGTCTTCGGGACCGTCACCGACATGGCGCCCGGCAAGAAGCCGAGCGTCGAGGTGACGCTCCTCGACCAGTTCGACCAGCCGCTCGACCGCCTCGGCGGGAAGACGCCCGGCGTGATCTCGCTGCGGTTCATCCCGGCCGTGTGGGATCCCGCGACCGGGTACTACGACGACCTGATCAACTCGTCGAACGGCTACCCCTCCCGCGACAACACCGGGAAGTGGGAAGACCTCGGGAACGGCAAGTACAAGTACACGTTCGCCGCGACGATGCCGAACTTCGACGTGAACAAGCCGATGACGCTCGCCGTCACCGGCAACCGGAACATGGTCGACTACCTCGGGAAGTCCTACTACGTGAACACGTTCAAGGACTTCGTGCCGGCGACCGGCGCCGCGGCGACGACCTGGGCCGTCACGACCACCGCGAAGTGCAACGCCTGCCACGATCCGATCGTGGGCCACGGCAGCAACTACCGCGAGGCGAAGACCTGCGCCCTCTGCCACAACAAGAACGACATGGCGGGCGACAACCAGCCGTACGACATGGGGATCTGGCACCGGATCCACTCCTCGAACCTCGAGGACGTCGGTGACATCCACTACCCGCAGTACTACCTGAACAACTGCGAGGCGTGCCACGACTCCAAGCAGCCCCAGGGCACGGTCTACCTGACGAAGCCCGGCGCCAACTCCTGCGGCGGCTGCCACGCCGACATCGACTTCGCGGCGGGAGTGGGCCACCCGGCCCAGGCCAACGACAGCGCCTGCGCGAACTGCCACCAGCCCGACAGCGGCGTGGAGTTCGACGCCTCCGTCAAGGGCGCGCACACCCTCCTCCTCGAGTCGAAGCAGCTCAAGGGGCTGAAGGCCGAGATCCTCTCCGTGACGAACACGGCGCCCGGCCAGAACCCGATCGTCACGTTCAAGCTCTCCGACTCGACCGGCGTCCTCGATCCGAAGCCCTTCGGCTCGAACGCGAACGTCCTCCTCGCCGGCCCGACGACCGACTACGCCACGTGGCCGAACATCCGCGAGAGCGTCGCCAACGCGGTGTTCAACGGAACGAACGCCGTCTACACGATGAAGTGGAAGGTCCCCGAGGACTTCAAGGGCACCATCACCTACAGCATGGACGTCCGCCGCTCCGTGACGGTCAACGGCCGCACGTTCAACGAGGGCGCGTTCAACCCGATCTTCAACGCGGCCGCGACGGGCTCCGTCGTCCCGCGCCGGAACGTCGTCTCCCAGGCCAAGTGCCTCGCCTGCCACGACTGGCTCCCGCTCCACGGCGGGCAGCGGCTCGCGGTGGCCGAGTGCCTCCTCTGCCACGCCCCGAACGGCGACGACGCTTCGCGCCGTCCGGCCGCGAACGGCCCGGCCGAGTCGGTCCAGATGGCGCGCATGATCCACCGGATCCACGCGGGCGCGGAGCTGACGCAGGAGTACACGATCTACGGCTACGGCGGCACCCCGTACAACTTCAACGGGGTCCACTACCCGGGCGACCTGCGCAACTGCACGTTCTGCCACACCTCGGCCGGCACGGCGAACCTCCCGGCTCCGAAGGGGACGCTGAACGTCATCACGATGCGCGACTACTTCACGCCGCAGGGTCCGGGGACGGCCGCCTGCCTCGGCTGCCACGACACCCGTGACGCCGCGGCGCACGCCTACCTCAACACGGCGGTCTTCGGAGAGGCCTGTGGCGCGTGCCACGGCGCGAACTCCGAGTGGTCCGTCACGAAGGTCCACGCCCGCTAACCACATGAGGACGCCCGCCCCCCGGCGAACCGGGGGGCGGGCCTCCCGCCCGGCGCGCTTCGCGCGCGGGGCGGAGAGAGGACTGAGATGGTGAAACGATTCCTCGGCCTCACCGGCCTCGTTCTCCTGGTCCTCGGGGTGACGTGGATTGGTGGACCGGCCCTCGCAGCGGACGCGCCGAGCTGCGGTGACTGCCACGAGCAGTCGAAGTCCTTCGGCGCGAACCCGCACGGGCGGGCGGCCTGCGACCTCCCCGGAGACGCGGCCTGCGCGAGCTGCCACGGCGACGGGAAGGCCCACATGGAGGCGGGCGGCGACAAGTCGCTCATCAAGGGCCTCCGCGGCGCCGAAGGCTCCGAGACCTGTCTGACCTGTCACGACGTCACGACCGAGCACACCTCCTACCGCCACGGCGTCCACGGCGTCAACGACACCGTGAACTGCCT
>JAGOBQ010000027.1 GCA_017999215.1 Thermoanaerobaculia bacterium | reverse complement strand
CGCATCGTGAGGAGGTCGGCCAGGATCTGCGTCGGATGGAACTCGTCGGTCAGGCCGTTGTAGACGGGGACGCCGGCCCACTTCGCGAGCTCCTCGACGATCGCCTGGCCGTAGCCGCGGTACTCGATGGCGTCGTACATCCGCCCGAGGACCCGCGCCGTGTCCTTCATCGTCTCCTTCTTCCCGATCTGGGAGCCGGAGGGGCCGAGGTAGGTGACGTTCGCCCCCTGGTCGTAGCAGGCGACCTCGAAGGCGCAGCGGGTTCGGGTGGAGTCCTTCTCGAAGATGAGCGCGACGTTCTTCCCGCCGAGGCGCTTCACCTCGGTCCCCGCGTACTTGGCCCGCTTCAGGTCGCGCGCCAGGTCGAGGAGGTAGAGGATCTCCTTCGGGGTGAAGTCGTGGATCGTCAGGAAGTGGCGGTTCTTGAGATTGAACGACATGGGTCCTCCGGCGACGGCTTTCCCCTGGCGGCGGCGGGACCGCTCCGGGCACCTCCCGCGAGGCTCCTTCCGGACGTCCGTCGAGCGCGCGCCGCCCCTCCCCGGGGCGAATTTCGGATTCTAGAATGGAAGACCGTTTGACCGCGCCCCCCGTCCGGAAATACGCTTACCGGCTATGAAGCGGGACTTTGCGATCTCCGGAACGACCCTCGTGCTCGCCGCGGCCCTCGGCGGCGCCCTCCTCACCCAGGCGGCCTGCAGGAAGAGCGGACCCGACATCAAGATCGGCGTCATCGCCGAGCTGAGCGGGGACATCTCGGCGATCGGCGACGCCTGCAAGAAGGCCGCGGAGCTGGCCGTCACCGAGATCAACGAGAGCGGCGGCGTCGAGGTCGCCGGCACGAAGCACCTCCTCCGGCTCGTCATCGAGGACAGCCAGGGGGCGGCCGAGCCGGCGGCGGAGGCGGCGAAGCGCCTCATCGACCAGGAGAAAGTCCTCGCCATCGTCGGACCGAACGCGAGCCTCGGCGCGGTCCCGGCCGCCCAGGTGGCCGCCGAGAAGAAGACGCTCCTGATCTCACCCTGGGGGACCGCCCCCCGCGTGACGATCGACGATGCCGGAGCGCCGCGGCAGTGGGTCTACCGAACCTGCTTCACCGACGACTTCCAGGGATCGGCGCTCGCGAAGTTCGCGGCGGCCTACATGAAGGCGACGAAGGCCGCGGTCCTCTACAACCCGGCGTCCGAGGCCCCGCGCAGCCAGGCCGAGCTGATGAAGAAGGAGTTCGAGGCGCGCGGCGGCCAGGTCGTCGCTTTCGAGACCTACGCCTCCGGCGACAAGGACTTCTCGGCGCAGTGGACGAAGATCGCCGAGGCGGCGCCCGACGTCGTCTTCCTCCCGAGCTACTACGGGGAGATCCCCGAGCAGATCCGTCAGGCCCGGGCGGCAGGGGTGAAGGCCCCGTTCCTCGGCAGCGACACCTGGACGAACTCCGAGCTCCTCAAGAGCGCCGCGGAGGTGGACGGCGCGTTCTTCTGCGCCCACTACAACCCGGACGCCATGGAGGACAAGGTCGGAATCTTCCGCGGGGCCTACGAGAACCGGTACGACAAGGAGATTCCGGACGACGGCGCCGCCCTGACCTACGACACGCTCTACCTCCTGAAGCAGGCGCTCGAGACCGCCACCGGCAACGACCGCGAAGCGGTCCGAGAGGCCTTCTCGAAGATCGCGAGCTTCGACGGCGTGACGGGCCGGATCGCCTTCAAGGGCGGGGCCCCCGACCCGGTGAAGAGCGTCGTGATCAAGCAGTTCAAGGCGGGGAAGATCGCCTTCGTGACCAATATCGACCCCGACTGAACGAGGCCGCTCCGCCTCGTTCAGTCCCCACCCGGGCCTCCGGCCCTTCCCCGTATCGACCCCGACGGAACGAGGCCCTTTCGGCAGCCCATCGAAAGGCCCGCGCCAGCGGGCCTTTCGGGTCTTTCGGCTCCCCTCCTGGAGGCGTCCGGGACCGGAGAGCCGGCGACGTGCGAGGATCGGCGGGACGGACGCGACATGAAGTACACGAACCTCGGCCGCACCGGCCTCGTCGTCTCCCGCCTCGCGCTCGGCTGCATGAGCTACGGCGACCCGCGCTGGCGCCCGTGGGTCCTCCCGGAGGAGGAGGCGCGCCCCTTCTTCCGGCGGGCCCTCGAGGCGGGGATCAACCTCTTCGACACCGCCGACATGTACTCGCTCGGGGTGAGCGAGGAGGTCACGGGACGTCTCCTCGGCGAGATGGGGCGCCGCGACGAGCTCGTGATCGCGACGAAGGTCCACTTCCCGATGGGCCGCGGCCCGAACCTTTCGGGGCTCTCCCGCAAGCACGTCGTCCAGGCGTGCGAAGCGAGCCTCCGGCGCCTCGGCGTCGAGACGATCGACCTCTACCAGATCCACCGCTTCGACCCCGCGACGCCGATCGCAGAAACGCTCGAGGCGCTCGACCTCCTCGTTCGCCAGGGAAAGGTCCGCTACGTCGGGGCGAGCTCGGGAGAGGCCTGGCGACTGGCGAAGGCGCTCGCGACCTCGGACCTCCGCGGCTTTCCGCGCTTCGTCTCGATGCAGAACCACTACAACCTCCTCTACCGCGAGGAGGAGCGCGAGATGCTCCCGCTCTGCGCCGAGGAGGGGCTCGGCGTCCTCCCGTGGTCCCCGCTCGCCCGGGGCCTCCTCGCCGGGACGCGCGCCACGCCGGCGGACCACGAGGCGACGCCCCGCGCCGCCTCGGACGACTACGCCCGGCAGCTCTACGACCACCCTTCGGACGCCGACGTGATCGCGGCGACGCGCGCCGTCGCCACGGCCCGGGGCGTGCCGATGGCCCGGGTCGCGCTCGCGTGGCTCCTCGCGCGCCCCGGCGTGACCGCGCCGATCGTCGGCGCGACGAAGCTCGCCCATCTCGAGGACGCGCTCGCCGCGCTCGACCTGACGCTCTCCCCGGAAGAGACCGCCGCGCTCGAGGAGCCCTACAGGCCCCACGCCGTCCGGGGCTTCGCCTTTTCGCCGCCCGCCCGCTGAGGCGGGCGCGGCCTATCATCCGGACCCGTCCCGGAGGAGGTCCACATGAGAGTCTTCGTCACCGGAGCCACCGGACACATCGGCTCGGCCGTCGCCGCCGCGTTCGCCCGAGCGGGGCACGAGACCTGTGGTCTCGTCCGGGACCCTCGGAAGTTCGCGTCGCTCGAGGCGGCAGAGGTCGTCCCGGTCCTCGGCACGATGGAGGAGCCCGACGCCTGGCGGGAGGTCGCGGGGCGCTGCTCGGTCCTGGTCCACTGCGCGGTCGACTCCTCCGACCGCTCGTGGGACCTCCACCGCGCCGCGCTCGGGGCCCTGCGCGACGCCGCTCGCGATCGAATCGACCGGGTCCTCCTCGCCACGAGCGGCGTCTGGGTCTACGGGGACACGGGCGAGGCCGCGGTCGACGAGTCGACCCCGCTCGACCCGCCCACGTTCTCCGCCCCTCGGCCGGCCGTCGACGCCGCGGTCCTCTCGTGGAATGGCGCCGGGCTGCGGACGATCGTGATCCGGCCCGGATGCGTCTACGGAGGCGGAGGGAGCCTCACCGCCGCGTGGTTCGAGAGCGCCGCGCGGGACGGCGCCGCCCGGATCGTGGGAGACGGCGAGAACCGTTGGGCGATGGTCCACCGCGACGACCTCGCGGACCTCTACGTCCGGGCCGCGGAATCGGGTCTCGGCGGCGAGGTGCTGAACGCGACGGACCGGAGCCGGGCCACCGTCCTCGACTGCGCCCGCGCCGCGAGCCGCGCCGCGGGGGCGGATGGGCGAGTCGAGCACATGCCGGTCGAGCAGGCGGTCGCCGCGATGGGCCCGTTCGCGACCGGCCTCGCCCTGAACCAGCACGTCGCGTCGTGGAAGGCGGTTCGGCGGCTCGGGTGGACCCCCCGCCACGCCGGCTTCGTCGACGAGGCGCCCCGCCTCTTCGCGGCCTGGCGGGCCTCCCGGCCGGAGGGCGCGTGAGCGCTCCCGCGGTCGGCTCGATCGGCTGGCTCGACCTGACGGTCGAGGACGCCCCGCGCCTGCGCGACTTCTACGCGGCCGTCACCGGGTGGCGGCCGGAGCCGGTTCCGATGGGGGACTACTCCGACTGGGCGATGCTCGACCCGTCGTCGGGCGAGGCGCGCGCCGGGGTCTGCCACGCTCGAGGCGGGAACGCCGGCCTCCCGGCCGCCTGGCTCGTCTACGTCGTGGTGGCCGATCTCGACGCGAGCGTCGCGGCCGCGACGGAGCGCGGGGGCGAGCTCCTTCTCGGGCCGAAGGCGATGGGAGAGAGCCGCTACGCCGTCCTCCGCGACCCGGCCGGGGCCGCCTTCGCCCTCTGGCAGAACGGGGCCTGACGGCGATGGCCCCCTCGACGAGACGCGCCCGCGCCGCCGCCGCGATCTGAGTTCCGGAATGGGCCGTACAATCCGCGAAACGGTCTCGCATTGAACGTACTCCTCAGACCTCCCGAGTTCGACCACTACTCCGTCTCGCGCGTGCTGGGCGAGGGAGGGATGGGGATCGTCTTCCTCGCGGAGGACCGGCGGACGCACCTCCCGGTCGCCGTGAAGGTGATGTCGCGAAGCCTGACGGACCCCGAGCTCCAGGCGCGGTTCATGAAGGAGAACCAGATCCTGGCCTCGCTCAACCACCGGAACATCGTCCGGTGCTACGAGATCACCCGGTCGCGCGAGGGGCTCCCGACGATCGTCATGGAGTACGTCAAGGCGGTCGACTTCGGCGCCTTCGAGGGCCGGCCGTTCCCGGAGCTCATCCCCCTCATGGTCCAGGCGGCGATGGGGCTCGCGTACCTCAAGGAACGGAACATCCTTCACCGCGACCTCTCGCCGAACAACATCATGGTCACCCTCCAGGACGAGCGGCGCCTCGTGAAGATCCTCGACTTCGGCGTCGCGAAGGTCCTCCAGGAGGGGAGCGGCGGGGAGCTGACGCAGACCGGCGAGTTCCTCGGGAAGCTCGCCTACGCCTCGCACGAGCTGCTGACGTTCGGGCAGGTCGACTTCCGGAGCGACATCTACTCGCTCGGCGTCATCTTCTTCCGCCTCCTGACGAAGCGCCGCCCGATCAACGTCCAGAACTCGAGGAACTACCTCGAGTGGGTGATGGCGCAGGAGAACCGCGGGCCGATCGACTTCACCGCTCCCGACGGGAACCCGGCGATCCCGGAGCCGCTCCAGGCGCTCGTCCTGAAGATGCTCGCGAAGAAGTCCGAGGACCGGCCGCAGGGGTACGAGGAGATCATCGACGCCCTCGTCGCCGCCCAGTCCGAGGCGGAGAAGTCCGGCCTCGTCCCGGACCCCGAGACGGTCTCGACCCTCCCGTCGCCCGAGGCGCGCAGCTCGATCTCCGGCTCCGCCGGGACCCCGGCGTCGCCGTCCGGCGCCGGCTCCAGGGCCCCGCTTTTCGACGACGGCGCGTTCCCGTTCACCGAGGCCGAGACGAAGGCTCCCTCCTCCGCGTCGCGGCTCGCGGCGTCGGATTTCCCCGCTCCGGCGCCCGCCCCGAAAGCCGCCCCCTCCTCGCAGATGCCCGACTGGCTCGAGCAGGCCGACTACAACGAGCAGATGCAGGTCATCAGCGAGAGCAAGCAGGGAATCTCCCGCTCGCCGGTCGTCCATCCCGCCTTCGGCGGGGAGTCGAGGTCGCGGCCGATCAAGCGCGACACCGAGTCGATCCGGGTGCGCCAGAAGGAGGCCGCCGCCCGGAAGCGGACGACCGTCCTGGTGTCGATCCTCGTCGCCGCGATCCTCGGTGCCGGCGGATGGGCCGGCTGGACCTACTACGTCAAGCCGAACCTCCCGTCGTCCTCGCCCGAGACTCTCGCGCTCCCCGCACCGCCCGACCCGGCCTCCGCGGCGCCGGCGGCCGCCCCCGAGATCGTCCTCCCGACGGCGATCCCGGAGCCCGCGAAGACCGTGAGCCGAGCCGCGATGCTCGGTCCGGCCCAGAGGCGCCTCGTCGATTCGAATGTCGTCGGCTTCTACCCTTCCGCCGACACGATGGGCCGGGGGCTCAGCCTCATTCTGGAGTTCCGCCAGCCCGCAAACGTCTCCGGCCTGAAGTCGGCCCGAATCGTCTCGGCCTCCGACGCCTCTGGACGGAACGTGCCGGGCATCGCCGGGACGACGGCCGAGATCCGCTGGAACCTCAACGACGACCCGACGAGCCTGGTGCGCGTCCGCCTCTTCGCCATCGGCGAGGAGGCCGCCGCGGCCGCCGCCGCCCTCCGCTCCATCTCCGTGGAGATCGGCCCGGCGACGGTTCGCGCGAAGTTCGACCAGCGGGTCCTCTCGAGGTAGTCGGGGTGGTGTCGCGCGCGTCCGGACGCGCGCGTTCGTGTCGCACGCGGCAGGCGCGGCGAGCGAGCTCCTCGGTACACGCCCCCGCGGATCGGCCATCGGTGCTGTTCCGGGAAGCGTGTCACGGCGACGTCCCCGACCTCCTCCCGATGATGCGGGCGCTCTGGGAGCACGAGGGGATCCCGTTCGACGAGAGGCTCGTCGAACCGCCGCTCCGCGAGCTCCTCGCCGACCCCGCGCTCGGTCGCGTCTGGCTCGCGCTCGCCGGCGACGCCGTGGCCGGCTACGCGATGGGGACCTGGGGATTCAGCACCGAGCAGGGGGGCCGCTTCCTGCTCCTCGACGAGCTCTTCGTCCTTCCCGCGTTCCGCGGGGCGGGTCTCGGCGGAGAGGCGCTCGCGTTCGTCGAACGGGCGGCGCTCGCCGCCGGAGGGCGCGCCGTCCGGATCGAAGTGGCCGAGGAGAACGACGGCGCGCGGCGGCTCTATCGCGAGGCGGGCTACTCCGATCCGCGGCGTCTCTTCCTCGCGAAGAGGCTGCCGGGTCGCTGACGTCGCCCCGCGCCGGAACGCGCCCGGGCCTACACTCCTCGCGGAGACGCGATCGGGACGTGCCGCTCAGAAGAATCGAGATCGAGGGCTTCCGGGGGATCCGGCGGATGACGCTGGACCTGGACGACACGACCGCGCTGATCGGAGAGAACTCCTGCGGCAAGACGAGCGTCCTCGACGCGCTCGAGCTCGCCTTCGGCCACCGCGGCGCGCGGCCCGCCTTCTCGCCGCTCGATTTCCACCTCCCGGTCGGGACGGCGGCTCCGGTCGAGAGGATCTCGATGCGGTTCACGTTCACCGGGGACGGAGGGCGCGAGACCGTCGCGGAGCTCACGGCCTCGCGGTCGCCCGACGGCTCCCCCGCCGTCGCCAGGGCCCGGCTCACCGATCGAGAAGGGCGTGACCTGAGCCCGGGCGACGAGGAGGCCGTCGAGACGTTTCGCCGACGGCACCCGGTCCTGCGCGTCCGCTTCAACCGGCCGCCGCGGGTCGCACCCGTGGAGATCGGTCCGGAAGGCGCGGCGACCGGCCCGGAAGAGCCCGCGCCGGCCGTCCCCCCGCTGGCGCCCGGGGAGGCCGGCGAGGGCGAGGTGACCCGGAAGCTCCGCCGGACGGTCGAGACCGCCTACCGGAAGTTCTCGGGCTCCTGGCGGCCGCATCCCGAGGAGCTCCGCGAGCCGATCGCGGCGGCCCGCGCGCTCGCCGAGCGCTGGGTCGAGCGCCTTCGCCTCCCGCCCCGGGCCCCCGGCGGAAGGACGACCGAGATCCTCGCCGAGACGCCGGTCCTCCTCGGCGCCACCGACCCGCTCCGCGCCGAGTCGCGCGAGGGGACCGGCATGCAGAGCCTCGCGCTCCTGATGCTCCTCGGGGCCGTCCTCGACGCCGAGACAGGCTCCCCCGTCGAGGCGGGCGCCGAGCCGCTCGTCCTGATCGAGGAGGCCGAGGCCCACCTCCACCCGATCCTCGCCGCGCGGGTCTTCGGGCTGATCGACCGTGTCGCCGGGCAGAAGATCCTGACGACGAACTCGGGCGACCTCCTCGCGTCGGTCCCTCTCCACGCAATCCGCCGCCTCGTCCGGAACGGCGGGGGCGTCGCCGTCCACGGCCTCGCCGAGGGGGCGTTGACGACCGACGAGATGCGGCGCGTCGGCTACCACATCCGCGTCAACAGGGCCTCCTCGGTCTTCGCCCGCTGCTGGCTCCTCGTCGAGGGGGAGACCGAGTCGTGGCTCCTCCCCGAGATCGCGCGGCTCGTCGGCTACGACCTCCCCGCAGAGGGGGTCCGCTGCGTCGAATTCGCCCAGTGCGGCATCGCGCCGCTCGTGAAGATGGCGCGCGGCCTCGGGATCGAGTGGCACCTCCTCGCCGACGGCGACGACGCGGGGCGGCACTACGTCCGGGCGGCCCGCTCCTTCCTCCAGGGAGAGCCCGATCGCGAACGCGTCACCGGCTTCCGCGAGCGGGACGTCGAGCACCACCTGTGGGGAGCCGGCTACGCCGGCGTCTACCGGGCGGCCGCCCAGCGCGCCGGCGTCTTCCCGTCCCTCTTCGGCCGCCGGCGCATCCCCACGACCGCGGTCATCGACCGCGCGCTGAAGGCGCACGGGAAGCCGCGCATGGCGCTCGAGGTCGCCGAGGCGATGGCCGCGCCCGATTCCCCGGGTGTGCCGCGTCTTCTCGAGTCGGTCGTCGAGAAGGCCGTCCGCCTCGCCCGCTTCTCCACCTGAACGGGCGACGGACCGGCCGCACGCCTACCCGGCGAGGAGCGGGATGGCGTCGGTGAGGCGCGCCACGTGCAGCACGGGCCCCGGAAACGGGCGCCGAAAGGGGTTGTAGAGGACCGGGAGCCATCCCGCCCCCTTCGCGCCGACGGCGTCGGTCTCGTAGTGGTCTCCGAGGTAGAGCTTCCGGCGGCCGTCGGTTCCGTCGTCGCCGCACGCCGCCCGGACCGCGGCGTCGAAGATCGCCCGCGCCGGCTTCATGGCGCCCACCTCCTCGGAGAGGACGACGTGCTTCACCCACCGCTCCAGCCGGAAGCGCGCCAGCTTCGCCCGCTGCAGCTCCCGGAAGCCGTTCGAGAGGACCCCGACCTCTCCCTCCTTCGAGGCAGCCGCGAGGAGCTCCTCGGCCCCTTCGTTCAGGCGCCACGCCCTGCGGTAGCGCTCGAGGTAGAACGCGCCCGTCTCGTCCGCAGCTTCCGGGTCGCGTCCGAGCTCCCCGAGGGGATCGGCGAAACGGCGGTGGTGGAGCTCCTCCCTCCCGATCTCCCCGCGACCGTAGGCCGCCCAGAGGCGGCCGTTCGCGCGACGGTACGCGGCGAGCCAGTCGGCGAACGCCACGGGCCCGAAGACGTCCCGCCTCCCCTCGAACGTCTCCTCCTGCGCCCGCGCCTCCGCCCCCGCGTGGTCGAGCAGCGTGTCGTCCAGGTCGAAGAAGAGCAGCCCCCTCACCCCGTCATCCTCCCACACTCCCCCACCGCGGTGCCAGGCGTGAAATCGTGTATTGTTCCAGGACCCCGGCCCGATCGCGCGTTCTCGCACGCGCTCGGCCCCGTGATCCGCGGTCGGCGCCGTGAGGCGAGGCCCCGATCGGCCTCAGGCCGACAGCAGCTTTCGCAGCTCCGCCAGCCGGCGCGCTTCCGCGGGGTCTTCGGCGAGGCGCCGCTCGAGGTGGGCCACGTCCCGCGAGATCGTCGAAGGGTCCCGCCCGAAGGATCGGGCCGTCTCCGCGAACGGGATTCGACCGAGCTCCCGCCCGAGGAGCGCGCAGAGGCTCCGGACGCGGGAGAGGCTCCGGAGGCGCGACGGCCCCGACAGCTCGGCCACGGAGACTCCCTCGTGCGCGGCGACGGCCTTCACGACGGCGTCGACGGTGAGCGAGCGCCGGACGAGGTCTTCGCGCCCGGCCCCCTCGAGCGCGGCCCGAACGAAATCCTCTCCGCCCAGGACCGCCCCGAACCGGGCCCCGTCGGGGTCGTAGCGCCCGGCCGTCGAGCCGGAAACGAACTCCTGGAAGAGACGCCGCGCCTTCGGCCGTCCACCCGCGAGGAGCCCGAGGACCTCGGAAGAGGCGAGCCACGCCGGGCCCGTCGAGAGGTAGGCGCCGTGGCTCGACCAGGGGAACTCCTCCGGCCGGGCCGCGAGGCGCGCCTTCACAGGGTTCCGGTGGATGTACCGGACGACCTCGAGGAGGTACGCCTCGCGGTCGACGACGATCCCCTGGAAGCGTCCCTGGAAGAGGTGACCGGAACGCTCCCAGCGCCGGTTGAAATATTGCGCGTACCTCGAGTGGACGTCGTGGACGAGGCGGGAGATCGGGGCGCTCCCCGTCTGAAGCGCGAGGTGGACGTGGTTCGGCATGAGGCACCACGCGAACGCGCGCGCCCCGTAGCGTCCGCACGCCTCTCCGAGGAGGTCGAGGTACTTCGTGCGGTCGGCGTCGTCCCGGAAGAGGGGCCGGCGCTCGTTCCCGCGGGCGACGACGTGCGTGACGGTGCCGGTCGAATCGAGGCGGGGAGGTCTCGGCATGCCTCAACAATACACGATTTCACGCCTGGCACCGAAACCGGGGGTCGGTTTCAGGCGAGGTCGACGCGGTCGAGGAACCCGACGATGACCGTGCGGACGGGCGCCGTCGCGGAGCCGACGACCTGGCGCGCGCCGTTCCCCTCGTCGAGGACGAGGACCGGGTCGCCGGGCCCGACGCCGACCGCGTCGATCGCCACGACGTAGTCGCCCGTCTCGGCGCCGTCCGCGCCGGTGCGGGCCACGACGAGCATCTTCTTCCCCTCGAAGAACGGGTGGCGGATCGTCGCCGTGATCTCGCCGATGACGCGGCCCGTGATCACGCCCTCTCCTTCGCGGGGAGGTGGAGCGCGTCGACGATGCCGACGACGGCGTGGTCGACCGGGACGAACCACGGGTCGAGGAGGAGGGCGGCCTCGCGCCCCCCTTCGAAGGCGACGAGCTCCCCCTCCCCCGCCATCCGGGTCGGGTCGGCGGCGACGAGGGTCTTCCCCTTCGGCGCGCCGTCCTTGCCGAGCGGCTGGAGGAGGAGCATCGGGACCCCCTCGAGCCCGGGCGTGACGACGCACGGGACGACCCGGCCGATGACGCGCCCGAGGAGCACTACGAGGCCTCCTCTCCGCCGAGGTCGACGAAGCGGCTCGCGGCGAAGGCCGTGCCGAGGGCGTTCTCGCGCGCGAAGGCGTCGTGCGGGCGGGCGAGGACGCGGTGAGAGAGGGCCGCGGCGGGGGCGAGGGCCGACGTGACGACGTCGACCGCGGCCTCCAGCTCGTGGAGGTCGCCCCGGAAGAGGGCGAGCCCCTTCCCGGCGAGGCCGGCGTCGCAGAGGCGCACCTCGACGAGGTCGACGAGCGTCCCCTTGAGGGCCTTCTCGCAGGCGAGGACGACGGAAGAGGCCGTCGCCGTCTCGAGGATCAGGAGCGCGCCCGTGCCGTCCTCGCCGCGGCGCCCCTCGAGGGCGTCGAGGAGCCGTGGGTGGACGTCGGCGAGGTAGAGGTGGTCGAGGAGCTGGTCGCCGGCGCGGGCGAGCCCCTCCTCGAGCGCCTCCTCGACGGAGGCGGGGGTGCCGCCGATCAGCGTGAGGTACCGCCCCGCCGTGACGCTCCCCGAGCGGAAGAACGCGACCGGCGCCTTCTTCAGCATCGCGTCCGTCGCGTCGAGCCCCGCGGGGATCCCCGCGAAGTCGAGGACGGCGAGGGCGGCGGCGCGCTTCATGGCCTCCGTGAGAAGGCCGCCGGACGCGGCCTTCGAGCCTCTCGGTGCACGAAGTGCGTGGTCATCTACGTGATCCGGAAGTTGTCGACGAGGACGCAGCGGCGCCAGCGCGAGAAGCTGCGCGGCGACGTGAGCCCCTCGCCCGTCGGGCTCGCGATCGTGAACGAGCAGAACCCCTCTCCGTCGAGGCCGAGGCCGGCCTGCGAGCGGCCGTTCTTGACGAAGATCGAGGCGTCGCACTCCTTCGCCATCCGCGAGAGGGCGTCGAGGTTCCTCGAGTGCATGACGAACGTGTGCCGGTTGCGTCCCTCGACCGGGACGGCGAGGTCGATCGCCGCGTCGACGCTCGGGACGCGGCAGACGGGCATTACCGGCATCATCTGCTCGGTCCAGAGGAGCGGGTGGTCCGCGTCGACCTCGACGACGATCTGCCGGACGGAGTCGGGGGCCGAGATTCCCATCCTCCGGAGGATGACGTTCGCGTTCTTCCCGATGAGGTCCTTGTCGACCCAGGCGTGCTCGCGCGGCCCGGCCATCTTCGTGAAGATCGCCTTCTCGAGCTCCTTCAGGCGGTCCTTCCCGATCAGGACGGCGCCCGCCGCGACCATCGCGCGGATCAGCTCGTCGGCCACCTTCGCGACGACGAGGACCTCCTTCTCGTCGACGCAGATGACGTTGTTGTCCGTCGAGCCGCCGAGGACGATGTCCCGCCCCGCCTTCGCGAGGTCGGCCGTCTCGTCGACGACGACGGGCGGGTTCCCCGGCCCGGCGCAGATGGCCCGCTTGCCGCTCGCCATCGCGGCCTTCACGACCGCCCCGCCGCCGGTGACGACGAGGAGGCGGATGCCGGGGTGCTTCATCACCTCCTGCGCCGACTCGAGCGACGGCGCGGAGACGCCCGTGACGACGTCGGGGGGGCCGCCCGCGGAGACGATCGCCTTGTTCAGGAGCGCGATCGTCCGGATGGAGCACTCCTTCGCCGACGGGTGGACCGAGAAGACGACGGCGTTCCCCGCCGCGAGCATCCCGATCGCGTTGCAGATGATCGTCGACGTCGGGTTCGTCGACGGCGTGAGCGCGCCGATGACGCCGAACGGCGCCGGCTCGATCAGCGAGAGGCCGTGGTCGCCGGTGACCGCCGAAGGAGAGAGGTCCTCGAGGCCGGGGGTCCGCTCCGTGACGAGGGCGTTCTTGACGACCTTGTCCTCGTAGCGCCCGAGGCCCGTCTCCTCCCACGCGGCCTTCGCGAGCGCGGCGCCGTTCTCGCGCATCGTGGCCCGGATCGCCTCGATGACCTTCGCGCGGACCCGGAGCGGGAGCGCGACGAAGCGGGGCTGGGCCTTCCGCGCCGCCTCGACGGCGGCGTTCACGGTCGGGTGGATCCCCATGGGCGCGCCGGCAGGCGCCGCGCCGCCTGAGGCGGCCGCGGAGGCGGCAGCGGGCTTCCCGTCGAGGTCCGAGACGATGCGGCGGGCGATCGCCTCGATCTCGGCGTCGGTCAGGCGCGCGGCCACGTCACTTCCTGTACTTCACGGCGCCGCCGACGTCCCAGGAGTCGACGATCGCCATGACGACGGCGTCGACGGGGCGCTTGTCGGTGGCGACGGTCTGCCGCGCGGAGCTCCCGGCGGCGATGAGGACGACCTCCCCGGGGCCGGCGCCGACGGCGTCGGCCGCGACGAGGACGGTCGTCCCGTCGCGCCCCTCCTCGTCCACCGGGCGGACGAGGAGCAGCTTGAGCCCCGAGAGGCTCTCCTCCTTGCGCGTCGCGACGACGCTCCCGACGACCTTCGCGAGCTGCATGGCGCTCTCCCGCGCCCCGGGGCGCTACTTCGCCTCGGCGGGCTTGCGGCCCAGCGGGAGGACGGCGTCGACGTTCGCGTGCGGGCGGGCGATGACGTGGACGGCGACCATCTCGCCGACGCGGCCGCCGGCGACCTGCGCCGCGTCGCACGCGGCCTTCACGGCCGCGACGTCGCCGCGGACGATGACGGTGACGTACCCGCCGCCCGTCTTCTCGTAGGAGACCAGCTCCACCTTGGCGGCCTTCACGGCGGCGTCGGCGGCCTCGACGACCGCGGGGAAGGACCTCGTCTCGATCATCCCGAGGGCTTCGGTCATGGCTCTTTCCTCTTCTCGGATCGTCGCACGGCGCCGACCCGTCGCGTTACCGCGTTACGTTCGTTCCGTTCCGGCCGCTACTCGCGGCCCTTCTTCGGCACCCGGCCGGAGATCGTCTTCAGCGCCTCCTCGGCGGCACGCCAGGCGACGTCGACGTCCTTCTCCTCGCCCCCGAGGTAGACGCGACCGAAGCTGCCGAACGCGCGGACCTCGAGGATCTTGATGTTCGCCGCCTTCTCCGCCTCGTTCGCGGCGATCGCCGCGTAGCCGGCCGGCGCGCACTCCAGGACGTAGAGCGTCTCGCCCGGCACGATCATGTCGCCGTGCCGCGTCCGGTTGATGAGCTGGGTGTGGTAGTCGGCGATGTTCCGGATGACCTGGCTCGAGGTGATCTCGGGCTTGATCCGGTCCGCCTCGTTCAGGTCGAGCGCCGCGAGGATCGCCGCCCCCGCCTGCCGCACGTCGGCCTGCGAGTCGGAGTGGACCTCGAGCATCCCGTAGACGCGCTCGATGATCATCATTCCGGGCTTGACGTCCGTCGCCTTCAGAGCGACGTCGGTCACCTTCATGATGTCCATCCCGGGCGCGACCTCCACGAAGAGCGACGCCTGCCCCGGCACCGGCAGGAATCCCTGCGCGACCGTGCCGAGGAAGGAGGCGAACTGCGGCTGGAGGCTGTCGATGAAGCAGTAGCAGCGGAGCTCTCCCATCGGTCCCCTCACTTCCCCGCGGCGGCGCGGGCCTCTTCCAGGATCTTCACGCTGGACGAGGCGCCGACGCGCGTCGCCCCGGCCTTCACCATCTTCAGGAGGTCGGCGTAGGTCCGGACGCCCCCGGAGGCCTTCACGCCGAGCTTCTTCGGCGCGACGGTCCGGGCCATCAGGGCGATGTCCTCGGCGGTGGCGCCGCCCGAGGAGAAGCCGGTCGACGTCTTCACGTAGTCGGCGCCCGCCTTCATCGAGAGCTCGCAGGCGCGGACCTTCTCCTCGTCGGTCAGGAGCGCCGTCTCGAGGATCACCTTCGAGAGCGCCCGGCCGTCCTTGCACGCCTCGACGACGCCGCGGATGTCGCGGAGGACGAGGGCGTCGTCCTTCCCCTTCAGGGCGCCGACGTTGATGACCATGTCGACCTCCTGCGCCCCCTCGCGGATCGCCTTCCTCGCCTCGAGGAGCTTGATCTGCGGGTCCTGCGCGCCGAGCGGGAAGCCGACGACGCAGCAGAGCTTCACGGGGGAGCCCTGGAGGAGCTTCTTGACCTGCGGGACGAAGACCGGGTTCACGCAGACCGAGAAGAAGCCGTGCTGCCGCGCCTCGGCGCAGAGCTTCTCGACGTCCGAGGCCATGGCGTCGGGCTTCAGCAGCGTGTGGTCGATGAGCCTGGCGACCTGCTCGGGCGTCAGGGCCGGCGCGGCGGAGGGCGCGGCGCCCCCCTTCCCGAGCATCTCCTTCACCTTCGCGGCGATCCGTTCGATGTCCTCCGCGGACAGCTCCGCCATCCCTCTCTCCTTCTCCATGTCGCGGATCATCGCCACCCTCTTCAGGTGCCGCTCCGCCGTGCACGCCGTCGACAGGAAGACGTCGACGATCCGCTTCGCTCCGGCCTCGTCGACGTGCCCCGCGCCGAGCGCGAGGAGGCGCGCGTCGTTGTGCTCCCGGGCGTTCTTCGCGAGCGCCTCGGTGTTGCAGGTGGCCGCGAGGACGCCGGGGACCTTGTTCGCCGCCATCGCCGAGCCGATCCCGGCGCCGTCGACGACGACGCCGAAGTCGGCCTCGCCCCGGGCGACGAGGAGCGCGGCGGCGCGGGCGAAGACCGGGTAGTCGACCGGCTCCTTCCCGCTCGTCCCGAGGTCGGCGACGTCGTGGCCGGCTGCCGAGAGGTGCTCCTTCAGCCGCTCCTTGAGTTCGAAGCCGCCGTGGTCGGCGGCGAGGGCGATCCGGAGCCGCGACATGGAAGGGGGATTCTACGCGGAGCGCGGCCGGAGACGGGCGCGGGGACCGACCATCCCGTGTCCTCGGCTGCCCGAAAAGGGAAACGCCCCCGGGCGCGGGGCACGGGGGCGCTCGAAACGGCGCCGGAGGCGCCGGGCTTTCGACGGTTTCAGACCTTGGACCAGTCGACCTTGCCGTCGGCGCCCGTGGCGCCCTTGACCTTCTTGCCGAGGTCGTTCAGGTCGTGCTTGTCCTTCTTCGGCATCTTGTCGGTGTGGCACGAAGCGCAGTTGGCCTTCGGGTCCTTCGCCTTGTACTCCTTCTGGAGCTGCATCGTGGCGAGTGCGGAGCTGCCGAGGGCGAGGGCGGCGATCGTGGCGACGACGGCGGTGGTGGTCTTCTTCATTCCTGGTTCCTCCTGCTGCGAGTCTCGACGAACGGCGAATGCTAGCGTAAATCGGCCCCGCCGGAACCTGATTCGCAAGAGTCGTTCCAACCACGGAAGGCCGATTCGTCATCCTGGACGGACAGCTTCCCGAGACGGGTCCTTGAGACCCGATCTCCGAAACGGCTCACTCGTAGCGGAGCGCCTCCGCCGGGGCGAGGCGCGCCGCCCGGCGGGCCGGAAACGCCGCGGCCAGGAGGACGAGGAGAAGGCCGGTCGCCGCGATCGCGAGGACGTCGCGCGGCTCGGGCCGGAAGGGCATCCAGGAGACGTAGTAGACCCGCGCGATTTCCGCCGGGAAGCGGACGGCCCTCGTCGCGGTGAGGAGGGCGCAGATCGCCACCCCCGCGACCGCACCGAGGAGGACGCCCGCCCCCCCGACCGCGAGCCCCGCGAGCCGGAAGGTCCGCGCGACGGCGCGCGGTCCGGCTCCGATCGCGGCGAGGACCCCGATCTCCCGGGTCTTCTGCGCCACCAGGACGACGACCGAGGAGACGACCGTACCGGCCGCGACGGCGATGATGAGCGCGAGCGCGACGAAGAGGAGCGTCTGCTGGACGAGGAGGGCGCGGAAGAGGTCTCCGTTCAGCGCGCGCCAGTCGAGGACGGTGGCCGCAGGAAGCGCCGCACGCGCCGCCTCGACGACCGGGTCCGGGCTCGACGGGTCCACCAGCTTCAGCTCC
>JAGOBQ010000026.1 GCA_017999215.1 Thermoanaerobaculia bacterium | reverse complement strand
GGGGAAGGGTGGGCTACGAGATGGTCCCTGCCTTGTTCGGCGTGCTGCTCCTTTCGGGAGCGCCCGCTCCCGCCCCGGCCCAGGTGTCCTTCCTGGGCCCGGCTCCGGCCATGGCCGAGGCGGCGCCGGCAGATCCGGATTCGCGGCACGCCCTCACCTTCGGCCTCGACAGCTCCTGGGGCCAGAACTGGATCCTCGGCGCGGCGCACGCGGCGGGCCGGTTCGGCAGCTTCTACCGAACGAACCTCTACGTGATGGCGCCGTGCGCGGGGACGAGCGGCGAGGTCGTCTTCGGGGTCTACAGCCTGCCGAACGGCACCGCGAACGGTAGCCAGACCGGCCTCCTCTACAGGGTCCCCGCCGGCGGCTTCGGGATCATCCCCGACGTCGTGAACGAGTTCGGGCAGACGGGCGGCGCGACGCTCTACCTGAAGGTCGACAGCTCCCGCTCCACCGTGACGTCGTCGTGCCGGGAGCTGTCGTCGTGGGCGCAGACCTACACGACGGCCGAAAACGGGGGTGAGTACTCGACCGGCCTCGTCTCGACGTTCGGGAACACGATCTCGTCCTCGAACTACGGCGCGATCACGGGCGTGGAGCAGAACGACCGGAAGAGAACGAACGTCATCGTCTTCAACCCATACTCGGGCACCGGCGTCGTGCGGCTCTTCGTGTTCGACGAGAAGGGAGTGCCGCTCGGGCAGAAGGACGTCACCGTCTATGCCTACTCGGCGACCCAGGTCTCGCTCGACGGCTTCCGGATCGGATCGCCTGGCGGGAGCATCCGGGCCGCCGCGGTAACGAGCTACTTCTCCTTCGAGGCGGCCGCCGTGACGGTCGACAACCTGTCGAACGACGGCTTCTTCCGCCACTTCACCGAGCACGAGTTCTAGCCCGGTAGACCCGGGAGCCTGACGAGGATGCGTGCAGGGGCGCGGCGAGGCGCGAGCTGGCCGCGCCGGCCGTTGCGAAGGCGCGGGAATGGGCCGACCGGAAGGCGGCGGTGGCGCTCCCCGAAGCCGCCTAAGATCGGTCAGGCCCGGACCGGATCCACTCACACCCGTAAGGAGGCCCTTCGCAGTGGACATCCCGCGGATCTTCAACATCGCTGAAAGCTCTCACCGCATCCACAACCCGATCACACCCGAGAAGCTCGCGACTCTCGGCACGGCGCTGCGTCTGGAGCCCGGGGCCCGCGTGCTCGACCTCGGCAGCGGTTCGGGGGAGATGCTGTGCACCTGGGCGCGCGATCACGGCGTCGTCGGCACCGGCATCGACATGAGTCCGCTGTTCACCGCGCAGGCGAGGCTCCGTGCCGTAGAGCTCGGCGTCGCCGATCAGGTCGAGTTCATCCACGGCGACGCTGCCGGCTATGTCTCTGACGAGAAGGTCCGCGTGGCCGCCTGCGTCGGTGCTACCTGGATCGCCGGGGGAGTCGCCGGCACGATCGAGCTCCTGGGGCGGAGCCTGCGCCCCGGCGGGATCATCCTCATCGGCGAGCCCTACTGGCGGCAGCTGCCGCCGACGGAGGACGTCGCGAAGGGGTGCCTGGCCAGCTCGACCGCCGACTTCCTCGCGCTTCCGGAGCTTCTCGCGTCTTTCGGTCGCCTCGGCTACGACGTCGTCGAGATGGTCCTCGCGGACCAGGACGGCTGGGACAGATACGAGGCGGCGAAGTGGCTCACGATGCGCCGCTGGCTCGAAGCGAATCCTGACGACGAGCTCGCGGAAGAGGTTCGGACGAAGCTGACCTCGGAGCCGGAGCGGTACGCCGCCTACACTCGTGAGTACCTGGGCTGGGGTGTGTTCGCGCTGATGCTTCGGTGAAGCGCAAGGTCCCGGAAGGCCGGGCATCGGGACCGCCCGCTTCCCGGCGCTGCGCCCGAGCGTGAGCCGGGGGCTCAGCGCGTCGCCGCAGCAGAGTCCAGGCGCGTGAGCTTGCGGCGGGCGTCGACGTCGTCTGGCTCGAGCGCGAGGTACGCCTGATAGCTCTCGATCGCCCGCTTCGTGTCACCTGAGAGGCGGTACGAATCGCCGAGCCCGAGGTGCACGAAGCTCGCCTCGGGAAATGCCGCCGCGGCGAGCCGGCACGTGACGATCGCCGCCGGGTACCTGGCCTCGAAGAGCAGCCCGAGCACGGCCTGCTCGAACACGCCCTCCCGCAGCGCCGCGTCGGCGGGCTTGCCCGCGATCGCCGCCGCGCCGGCGTCGTAGCCGCGCTCGATACCGATCTGGATGACCTGCCTGGTGAGCTCGTAGCTCGCGCGCTCGGCGGTGGGACCGATCAGCTGGCTCTTGATGAAGCTCTCCACGTCCCAGAAGTTGTCGACGTCGCCGTTGGTGAGGATGACCACGGTGTAGCCGAGATCCGGAAGGACCATGACCTCGTCGGCGATCCCGATGTGCCCGCCGCTGTGGCCGATGATGCGGTGGCCGTTCGTCACCTCTTCGACGAAGCCATAGGCGTACCTGCCCTTGCCGTAGGGAACCCTTCCCGTCGTGAGCGTCGCGAGGGACTCCGCCGTGAGCAGGCGGTGGCTGGTCAGCGCGGACGCGAACCGTACGAGGTCGTCGGCGGACGCGTAGCACCCGCCGGCCGGGCTGCCTTTGACGGTGTTCACGTAGAGGTTGTTCATCCACTGGCCCGGTCGCTCCGTCGATCGGGTGTAGCCGGTCGCGACGTTCGGGGTCACGTAGTCGAGCTCGTCGAACCCGGCGCCGGTCATACCGGCCGGCGCGAACACGTGCCTGGTCACGTAATCGAAGTAGCTCTGGCCGGTGACGGCCTCGATCACCAGCCCGAGGACGAGGTACCCGGCGTTGCTGTAGCCGAACCGGGTCCCCGGCGGAAACGCCAGGGGCTGCTCGACGAACAGCGGGAGGTAGTCGCCGATCTCCTTGAACCGCTCCTTGGCCGCATTGCCGTGCGCCTCCCAGAAGTTGCCGAGACCGCTGGTGTGGGTCAGCATCTGATGGAGCGTGACGTCGCGCACCGCGGGATTGGGGTAGGCCGGCAGATGCTTGCCGACCCGGTCGTCGAGCGAGAGGCGGCCGGCCTCGGCGAGCTGCAGGATCGCCACGCCGGTGAACATCTTGCCCATCGAGGCGAGGTTGAACCGGGTGTCCTCGCGATTCGGGACCCGATCGGCGAGGTTCGCGAAGCCATAGGCGCGCCGGAAGACCGGCTCGCCGTCCCTGGCGATCACGACGACGCCGCTGAGCGCGCTCTTGCGCGCGAGCGCGTCGAGGTGCGCCCCGGTCGCCCGCACGAGGTCGGCCTCCGCCGGTGCGCCCGGCGCCGCCGGACCGGCGACCGACGACGCGCACCCGACCAGACCGACGGAAACGAGGACGCAGCAGGCGAGCGGGCTCCTGTTGTTTCGGATCATCGTGGTCCGTGTTATAACGGTAGGCACCTACATATGTCAACGACGCGCTCGAAACCACATCCTCGCAACTTCACCCGTGACGGCGGCGCCACGATGATCGGCGCGCGCCTGCGCCGGCTCTCGGAGCGGATCGACCGGGAGGCCGGCCGGATCTATGCCGACAGCGGCATCGCTTTCGAGCAGCGCTGGATGGCGCCGCTAAGGCTGTTGTCGCTGCACGGCCCCTTGTCGGTGAGCGAGATCGCAGCGGCGCTCGGGATCACCCACGTGTCGGTCAGCCAGGCGAGGCTCTCCCTGCAGGAGGCGCGGCTGATCGCATGGACCCCCGATCCCGACGACGCGCGCAGCCGGAAGCTCCACCTGACCGCGACCGGGCGGCGCATGGTCGCCCGTCTCGCGCCGCTCTGGAATGCGCTGATGGCGGCGGCGATCGAGCTCGACGCCGAGGCCGGCGGGACCGTCGCAGCGCTCGAGCGCCTCGATCGCGCGCTCGAGCGCCGATCGCTGTACGACCGGGTGAACGCCCACCTGAGCGCGGGCGAGGCGCCGCGCAAGAAGGGATGACCGTCCTCGGCTCAGGGCCGGGCGATGGACCTCGACGGTCCTCCTCGAGGTCCGTATCGCCGGGCCAAAGCCGCCCGGGGCGCCCAACGAAGGCAAGGTGCTTCGCGCGGGTCGACGCTCTCGACCGTCAGCTCGTCGGGCGAGCTCTCTGCGCGATAAGCGACTCGAGAAACCGCCGGTCCAGCGCATCCTTCTCCCGCACGGTGCGCTTGAGCCTGAGAAGGAGGTCCGGGGATGCGAACGGGACCTCCACCCCCTGGATCACCACCGGCTCGATCGATTCCGACGCTTCCGCGTAGTCCACTCCGCCGGCGCTCTTCATCAGGTCCACGACGATCTCGTCCGCGATCCGTACGACCGCGTACTCGTCGAGATCCGTGGGGCGAACCTCGCGCACCGCCTGGTCCGGCAGCACGGAAAGCGCTTCACGAATTCGTTCGAAGTTGGCGGGGGAGGAGTCCACGAGGAGGTCGATGTCTTCGGTGCCGCGGACGAAGCCTGCCTGGATTACGGCCATTCCCCCCACGACGACGTACTTCGCGCCCGCTTCGTTGAGCGCGCGGCAGATCTTCAGGAGGTCTTCGAGGAGTGGGGGGCGCGAGTCGAGGGGCGGGCCATCATCCGGATCGACCATGCGTTGCTCTCCTCGAAGCTCTCGAACCGGTGAACGCCCCGCGGCAGGAACGGGCCGTTCCCACGCAGGTCGACGACGAGACGCAGGAAGCCGGCGGCTCCCTCCAGCCCTGCCCGCGGCGGGCGACGGCGTCCGACCTGGCGGAAAGGGAGCGGGCCAGCAGTCACCGCACAATGATACAGATGCTGCTCCCGGGCCTCCCGAACCCATCTCCGGCGTCCGGCGAGCGGCCGACCGGGGCTTCCAGACGTACCATGTTGAACGGCGCGCCCAACGACGTCTCTCGAGGCAACACGACATGAAGTCTGCCGGAGTCCGCGACGAGCTGATCCGGGCCCTGCGGCTCGACCTGATCGGTCCCGAGCCGGGGAGCGAGCACGAGCGCGAGGAGCTGCCGCACGAGCCGTCGCGCTGGTACGTGGGTGGGTTCCTGGTGCCGTTCGAGGCGTCGGACGACCAGAAACACGACCCGACGAGCAGCGAGGAGCTGTTCGCGGCGGATGACGAGAGCGGGGCGGACGACTCGGACGTTCCGGAGCGGTCGTCGGCGCGGAAGGTCTTCCTGCCGTCGTCCATGGGATTGAGCGTCCTGACGCCGCCGGGGACGGGCTCGCTGGAAGCCGAGGTGACCTGGGGCGACTACCGGATGCTGTCCGCCGGCGGGGAGGGTGAGGGGGAGCGCGGTGTTCGGAGCGCGGAAGCGACCTGGAGGCGCGAGCCGAGGCGGGCCGTGGTGCCGCTAGCGCTTCCGGCCGAAGGGTCGAAGCCGGCGACGTGGGAGATCCCCGGGTCTGACGGCCTGAAGCTCGTCGTCACCGCGCGGCCCGCGGACGGGATGGAGAAGCTGGGGCTCGCGCCGGGGACGCGGAGCGTCTCGGTCTTCGTCGTGAACGACCGGCGGCCGGCGCCCGAGGAGCGGAAGGACGAAGCGCTGGCGTTCCAGGTGAGCCTCGCGCTTCGAGGGAAGGAGCCGTTCGTCCCACGGCCGAACACGACGGGCCTCTGCTCGGACGACTGGGACGAGCGGACGGCCGACCTTCAGTTCCGCGACGTCGTGGAGCTGGCCGTGGGGCACGGGGTCTCGGCGCGGGCGGTCTTCGAAGGCGGCGGCCTCTGCCGCGACGTGAGGACGGAGTGGGTGCCGCGCGCCGAGGTGGAGAAGGTCGAGCCGACGCTCCTGCCGGGAATCGAGCTTCGGATGGAGGCGCTGGCCCAGATGCCGGGGCCGGACGCGCTCCGTGCGGCCCTCGCGCCGTTCCCGGCCCGCTACGCCGAGTGGATCGCGAGGCAGCGGAAGACGGCGCTCGAGGGGCGCCGCGAGGAGACGGCGCGGGTGCTGCTCGACGAGGCGGAGCACGTCTCGCGGCGTATCGCGGCCGGCATCGACCTGCTGGGAAACCCGGAGGTCTTCCGGGCCTTCCAGGTGGCGAACCGGGCGATGGCGCGCGCGGCGCGGCGCCGGACGGCGCGGATGCGCGGAGTGAAGCCGGAGGAGCTGGACGCGCCGACCTGGTACCCGTTCCAGATCGCGTTCCTCCTGATGAACCTGGGCTCTCTGGCGGAGCCGGAGTCGGACGACCGGGGCGCGGTCGACCTCCTCTTCTTCCCGACGGGCGGCGGAAAGACCGAGGCCTACCTGGGGCTGGCCGCGTTCACGATGGTGCTGAGGCGCCTGCGGAGCCCCGGGCTCTCATCGGCCGGCGTCGCGGTGCTCATGCGCTACACGCTGCGCCTCCTCACGCTCGACCAGCTCGGGCGCGTGGCGGCGCTCGTCTGTGCCCTCGAGCTGGAGAGGGAAGCGGACCCGGCCGGGCTGGGGCCGTGGCCCTTCGAGGTCGGCCTCTGGGTGGGGAGGGCCGCGACCCCGAACCGGATGGGGATGAAGGGCGACGCCGACGAGAACACGGCGCGGACGAAGACACTGCGCTACAAGAACGACAGCAAGCGCTGGCCGCCGCCGATTCCCCTCGAGAGCTGCCCCTGGTGCGGCACGGCGTTCGGGCCGCTGTCGTTCTCGCTCCTTCCGAACGCCGACCGGCCCATCGACCTGCGGGTCGTCTGCCTGAACCGCCGGTGCGAGTTCACGGGCAACCGGCCTCTCCCCATCCTCACGGTGGACGAGGCGATCTACCGGCGGCTCCCGGCGTTCCTCATCGCCACGGTGGACAAGTTCGCGAGCCTGCCGTGGCTGGGCGACGTCGGCGCGCTCTTCGGGAAGGTGGACCGGCACGACCGGGACGGCTTCTACGGGCCGTGCGATCCGGGCAGGGGAGCGAAGCTCGAGAAGGGGCTCCTGCCGCCCGAGCTGATCATCCAGGACGAGCTGCACCTCATCTCCGGGCCGCTCGGAACGATGGCCGGGCTCTACGAGGTGGCCATCGACCGGCTTTCGACGCGCGAGGAGGGTGGCCAGAGGATTCCGCCGAAGGTCGTGGCCTCGACGGCGACGATCCGCCGGGCGGACGCGCAGGTGAGGGCGCTCTTCGGCCGGCAGTCGGTCTCGGTCTTCCCGCCTCCCGGGCCCGACAGGCGGGACTCGTTCTTCGCCCGGACGGTTCCCGTTTCGGAGAAGGAGCCGCGGACCTACATCGGCCTCTCGGCCCAGGGGCGGAGCCTCAAGGTGCTTCTCCTCCGCTCGTACCTCGCTCTCCTCGGGGCCTCGCAGCGGCTCTACGACGAGGCGGGCGGACGGGCGCTCGGCGAGAAGAACCCCGCCGACCCGTACATGAGCCTCCTCGGCTACTTCTCGAGCCTGCGCGAGCTGGGCGGCACGCGGCGGATCGTGGAGGACGAGGTCGCGGCGCGGGCCGCGCGGTACGGGGAGCGCCGGCGCGTGGGGGAGGGGGCCGGGGCGTTCCGGGACCGGGCGATCCGGCAGGAAGTGGTGGAGCTGACGTCGCGCGAGTCGACGGCGATGGTGGCGCGCGCCAAGGAGAGGCTCGCCCGCCCGTGCGACCACGAGGAGCACGTGGACGTCGCGCTCGCGACGAACATGATCTCCGTGGGCCTCGACATCACGAGGCTCGGGCTGATGGTCGTCCTCGGGCAGCCGAAGACGACGTCGGAGTACATCCAGGCGACGAGCCGGGTGGGCCGCGACGACACGCGCCCCGGCCTCGTCGTGACGCTCCAGAACGTCCACCGCCCGCGCGACCGGTCGCACTACGAGCGGTTCGAGGCGTACCACGCGTCGTTCTACCGGTCGGTGGAAGCGACGAGCGTGACGCCGTTCTCGGCGCGGGCCCTCGACCGGGGCGTCGCCGCGGTGGCCGTGGCGCTGGCCCGACACGGCCTGCCGGAGCTTTCGACCGCCGGAGGCGCGGCGGCGATGGAAGGCCGCCGGATGGACGCGGGCTTCGTGGCGGAGACGCTGGCCGACCGGGCCGCGGGTCACGACTCGTCGAAGGGCGCCGAGGAGCTCGAGACCCTCCGGAAGAGGGTGAAGAGCCTCGTGGACGACCTCCTCGACCACTGGGCCGTCCTCGCGCGCGACAAGCGGGAGAAGGGCGTGAAGCTGGCCTACCAGGCGCGGGAGCGCAACGGGCCGCCGAACGCGTTCGCGCTCCTGCGCGACCCGCTCGACCCCGAGCTCGCGACGTACCCCGACATGAAGAAGTTCCGGGCGCAGCGCTCGCTGCGCGACGTGGAGCCGAGCGTGGGGCTCTTCCTCCGCCGCCTCGACAACCAGCCTGTGGCCGAGCCCGAGGAGAGCGAGTCGTGAGGAAGCACCACGGCGAGATCCGCCGGAGCCAGCTCATCCGCACGTACGGGCCCGGCGCGATGGTCGACCTCCCGACGCACTCCGTCGTCGTGAGCGGCCTCGACTCCTGGTTTCCTGCGTCCGAGATGCCGGACATCGTGGAAGAGCGGCTGTCGATGAAGGTGGCGGCGGCCCTCGACCTGTCGAAGCCCGTTCCCCTGAAGGGGCCGCCGGTCGTCGCGGACGACGAGAAGAGCGCCCCGAGCGGCGTGCCGGCGTTCCAGTTTCCCGAGTGGTTCGTCGTGCAGGTGCGCGCGAAGAAGCGCCCGCTCGTACACCTCGAGAGCCTGACGAAGGGGAAGTACGAGGTGGACGGGAAGAAGGTGCCGGCCATCCCGGTCCGTTTCGTTCAGGCATGCACTTTGGGGCACCTCGCCGACATCGACTGGCGGGGCTTCATCCACATGTACCGCAGCGAGTGCGCGCGGCCGATCTGGATGGAAGAGCGGGGCTCATCGGGAGACCTCGCCGACGTCGTCGTCGGGTGCGAGTGCGGCGCGGAGAGGTCGATGGCGCAGGCGACGCGGCGCGGAGCCGAGAACCTCGGGATGTGCCTCGGAAGGCGCCCCTGGCTCGGAAGGCACGGAGGGGAGAAGTGCGGCGGAGAGGGAGGGAAGCTCCAGCCGAGCCGCCTCCTCGTCCGCTCGGCGAGCGACGCCTGGTTCTCCCAGGTGCTCAGCGTCATCTCCCTCCCGGACCGCGGGATGGTCGTCCGCGACGCCGTGGCGAAGGTGTGGGAGAACTTTCTCTCGATGGCCGAGGAGCCCTCGGACCTCGCGAAGGAGCGGAAGCGGCCGGCCGTGAAGGAAGCGCTCGAAGGCCTTTCCGAGGAAGAAGTCTGGGCCGAGATCCAGAGGCGGAAGTCGGGCGGGGCCGCGCCGATGCAGAA
Source organism: Thermoanaerobaculia bacterium (assembly GCA_017999215.1). GTDB lineage: Bacteria > Acidobacteriota > Thermoanaerobaculia > UBA5066 > UBA5066 > UBA5066. The sequence goes on along the minus strand of JAGOBQ010000026.1, from coordinate 7,546 downwards.
GATCAAGGAGCTGGAGCTGGCGACGCTCCTCTCCGTGAAGGAGAAGCTCGGCGAGGAGTTCCACGGGGGCGCCGACTTCCTGGCCCGCCGCCTCCTCGTGAACCGGGACTCGGGGCCGCTCCGGGCGATCGACCGGGTCGTCCTCGTGGACCGGCTGCGCGAGGTGTCGGCCCTCGTCGGCTTCACGCGGTTCGAGGCGCAGACGGCCGACATCGACGGGGAGCTCTCGCTCGACGTGAGGTCGGCGCCGCTCGCGGCCGACGTGAAGTGGGTGCCGGCGGTGGAGAACCGCGGAGAGGGGGTCTTCCTGGCCCTCGACCCCCACCGAGTCGCGGCGTGGCTCGAGCGGGCCGCCGTCAGGGAGCGAGGGAGGCAGCTGGCGGCGGGATTCGAGTCGTGGAAGAAGGTCCACAAGAAGCCGAATGCCGAGTTCCCGGGCCTGCCCTACCTCCTCCTCCATTCGCTCTCTCACCTCCTCCTGACGGCGATTTCGCTCGACTGCGGCTACGCGACGAGCTCGATAAGGGAGCGGATCTACGTGGGGGAGGACGCCTTCGGGATCCTCCTCTACACCTCGAGCCCCGACGCGGAAGGGACGCTCGGCGGGCTCATCGACGTCGGCCGCAACCTCGACCGCCACCTGCGCCGTGCGCTCGAGATGGGGCGGCTCTGCTCGAACGACCCGGTCTGCGCGATGCACCGGCCCGACAGCGGTCAGGAGGAGCGGTTCCTCTCGGGCGCCGCCTGCCACGGGTGCCTCCTCGTTTCCGAGCCGAGCTGCGAGAACCGGAACGACTTCCTCGACCGGGCGCTCGTCGTCCCGACGGTCTTCGGCCCGGGGGCCGAGTACTTCGGCGAGGGCGACCTGTGACGGGGCCCTGGACGGGCGTTTCACGCACCGCGCTCGAGACGATCGCGACGGCGCTGGCGTCGGGGAAGCTCTCCGGTCCCTTCACCCCCGGCGTCCTCGGGAGACACGTCTCGAATGTCGACCTCACGCGGCTATCTGGCGAGCTGGACCGGCTGCACGCGACCGGCATGACGGCCCGGCAGATCGCAGAGGTCGTCCGGGCCGTGGCTCTCGAGCGGAAGCACAAGGAGGCCGCGGCCGACCGGGTGGAGCTCGTCTGGACGGGTCCCGAGACGCGGGGGAGCCAGAGCCGGGACACGTCGGTCGTTGCGAGGGAGCTCTTTGCGACGGCGACCCGGACGATCCTCATCTCGACCTACGCGGTCTACCTCGGCAGGGACGTCTTCGAGCCGCTCGCGAGGCGGATGGAGGAGCTTCCCGACCTGCGCGTCCTCCTCTTCCTGAACGTGCCGCATCCCCCCGGCACCGCCTTCGACCCCGACGTCGTGGCGCGCGACTACTTCCGCGAGTTCCTGAAGAAGAACTGGCCCGGGCCGCGACCGCCGGAGCTCCACTACGACCGGCGCTCGCTCGCGAACAGGGGCGAGGACCGCGGCGTGATCCACGCGAAGGTGATCGTCGTGGACGGCCACACGGCGCTCGTCACCTCGGCGAACTTCACCGAGGCGGCCCATGCGCGGAACATCGAAGCGGGAGCGCTCGTCCGTGACCCGGCCTTCGCGACGTCGCTCGAGCAGCAGTTCACGTCGCTGGTGGGGTCGGGGGCGCTCGTCCGCGTCCACGTGTAGGTGCGGTCCGACGTCCCGTGCGAATCCGGGATCGGAGTCACCGGACCGCAGATGGCTTTGAGATCCCGCTGTCAGGTTCTCCCGGAAACCCGCACGCCGCCGGAACGTATCGGAGATGTATCGTCTCGGGACTCGAGCGGAGCCAAGGAGTGTCATGCGCCTCGTCTGCGTCTTCGTCGTTCTCTCGCTGCTCTCCGCCCCCGGCCTGGTCGGCCAGGGCCCATCCGACGATGAGAAGGCCCTTCGCGAGATCAAGGAGGTGCTCTGGCCGAGGGCTTACAGGGAACAGGACACCGCCCTCCTCGACAGGCTGCTGGCCGACGAGTTCCAGATGATCGACGGCTCGGGACTCTGGTCCACCAAGGCCGACGAGATGAAATGGGTGAAGGAGAATCGGCCCGAATACGACTCCCTCACGTTCCAGATCAAGCGCCTCGACGTCTTCGAGAACGGCACCGCCATCGTCGCGGGCACCGGCACCGTGAAGGGCCGCGACAGCGCCGGCCCCTGGGTCGCGGAATACCAGTCGTCCAACGTCCTCATCAAACGCAAGGGCGCCTGGCGCGCGGTCGCCTCCCACGTTTCGGGCTTCAAGCGAAAGTAGCTCGAGGACCGGGAGGGGCTCGACCGCGAGTTCAGGGCTGTGTTCGCCGTCTCGTTCCTCTGCACGCCAGCGGCCGCCGCCGCCGAAGGAAGAGCCGACGGAACGCGGACCGGCGCGCAGAAGCCCGTGAGTCTCGTCTACGCCTGTGCGCAGGCGCAGCAGGGCTCCTTCGATCCGGGAACCCGCGACGTCCTCGTGATCCTCGCCGACGTGCTGCTCGCAGGCACGTCGCGGACCGACCCGGGTCAGGGCGGCCCTTGAAACTCCTACATCGCTCCCGGAACGGACTCCACTCTGCCGGTCCGAGGCTTCGACCTGCGGGCGGTCTCGCCCGGCGTATGGGCTCCCGGCTGGGGGAATGCCGCGTGGCACAGGCCTTGCGCGGCTCATGACGGGCATCGAGGCCCCGCTTCTCCGAAGCGGACCTCGTCATGCCCCGGTCAACCGTCCTCGAGCTTCGGGGACTTTCCCCAAGGAGACATCCCATGAGACGTGTCACCAGCTTCGGGGCCATCGGCCTCGCCATGTCCCTCGCCGCTCTTTCCACGCCCTCGGCCCTGGGGCAGGAAACGACGACCTCCGTGAAGAAGACGACCGCGATCGCCCCCGACGGCTCGACGCGCACGACCACGAAGACGACCACGGTGGAGGGGAAGGTCTTGAGGTACGAGCGGGGCAAGACGATCGTCGTGCTGGAGCCGGGCGACCGGGAGGTCACCTACGTGCTCGCGCCGAAGGCGGCCGTTCCTGCAGACATCGAAGTCGGCCGCATCGTCTCGCTCAGCACCGAGAACTCCGCGAGCGGCCCGATGACCGTCACCCGCATCACGACCCAGTCCGTCACTCCCGAGGGGAACCTCAAGACCGAAACCAGGGCGAAGGGGACGACGCCGGCGGGGAACCAGGTGGCTTCGACCACGACGACCGTCACGGGCATCGTGAAGGCCGTCCGGACGGGACGCTCGGTGACCCTCGTCCTTCCGAACGAGTCCGACGTCGAGTACGCCCTCGACGCCTCGTCCGTCGTCCCGGCCGAGCTCGCGGTCGGAAACACCGTGACGGTGGTGACGACCACCACCACGACCGGCGCGCCCGGCGTCGCGAAGACGGTGACGATCTCGAAGCAGACGACGACCACGAAGAAGACGGCCGCGAAGAAGTCCTAGCTCCGATCGCTCCCGGCTCCCGTCGGATCCCTGCCGCGCTGCGGTTCTCAGGTGGCTAGAATCCAGCCGGCATGTCGTCCGACTTCGTCCACCTCCACCTCCACACCCAGTACTCCCTCCTCGACGGGGCGAACCGGACGAAGGAGCTGATCGAGCACGTCCTGAAGAGCGGGATGGGCGCGGTGGCCGTCACGGACCACGGGAACATGTTCGGCGCCTTCGACATCCAGATGGAGGCGGTCAAGAAGGGGATCAAGCCGATCCTCGGCGTGGAGGCCTACATCGCGCCGGGTTCGCGCCACGACCGCGAGACCGTGAAGACGGTCGACGGCGAGGGGAACAACTACCACCTCACGCTGCTCGCCGAGAGCCCGGAAGGTTACCGGAACCTCTCGTACCTCGTCTCCGAGGCCTTCCTGAGCGGCTTCTATTACAAGCCCCGGATGGACTGGGAGCTCCTCGAGAAGCACCACGAGGGCCTGATCGCCCTCTCGGGGTGCGTCAAGTCGGAGGTCTCTCAGCGGCTCCTCGCAGGCGACTTCGCCGGCGCGAAGGAGACGGCGCTGAGGTACGAGGCGCTGTTCGGGAAGGACCACTACTACATCGAGCTGATGGACCACGGCCTCCCGATCCAGCGGCAGCTGATGCCGGAGCTCCTGCGCCTCTCGCGCGAGACCGGGATCCCGGTGGTCGCGACGAACGACGCGCACTACCTCCGTCGGGTCGACTCGGAGGCGCAGGACGTCCTCCTCTGCATCGGGATGGGGAAGACGGTGAACGACCCCCGGCGGATGAAGTTCTACAACTCGGAGTTCTACGTGAAGGACCCCGGGGAGATGCAGGACTCCTTCCGGGAGTGGTCGCTCGAGGCGGTGAAGAACTCCGTCGCCGTGGCCGACCGCGTCGCGCCGAAGGTCATCGTCGACACGAGCTACAAGATCCCGACGTTCCCGCTGCCCGAGGAGGCGCGCGGCCCCGACGAGTACCTCGAGGAGCTCTCCCGGGCCGGCCTGGAGCGGCGCCTCGCCCCGATCGCTGAGCTCATCGCGGCCGGCCGGACGAAGCACCCGCGGAAGGACTACGACGACCGGCTCGAGTGGGAGCTGGGGGTCATCCGGAAGCTCGGGTTCTCGGGCTACTTCCTGATCGTCTGGGACTTCATCAAGTACGCGAAGGATAGCGGCATCCCGGTGGGGCCGGGGCGCGGGAGCGCCGCGGGCTCGCTCGTCGCGTGGGCCCTCGGCATCACCGACGTCGACCCGCTCCGGTACGACCTCCTGTTCGAGCGGTTCCTCAACCCCGACCGGGTGTCGATGCCCGACATCGACGTCGACCTCTGCGAGCGCCGGCGGGGAGAGGTGATCGAGTACGTCCGGCACAAGTACGGCAAGGAGAACGTCGGGCAGATCATCACGTTCAACTCGATGAAGGCGCGCGCCGTGATCCGCGACGTCGGGCGCGCGCTGGACGTCCCCCTCGCCGAGGTGAACAAGCTCTGCGCGATGATCCCGGCGAACCCGGGGAAGCCGACGACCCTGCCCGAGGCACGGAAGAGCGTCAAGGAGCTCTCCGACACGCTCGCGGGGAACGAGGGTTACCGCCGCCTGTTCGACCTGGCCGAACGGCTGGAAGGGGTCTCGCGGCACGCGGGCGTCCACGCCGCGGGCGTCCTCATCGCTCCGCGCCCGCTCGTCGAGTACCTGCCGCTCTACAAGAACAACAACGACGAAATCACGACGCAGTTCGAGATGAAGTCCGTGGAGAAGATGGGTCTCCTGAAGATGGACTTCCTCGGGCTGATCACGCTCACGATCCTCGACGACGCGGTCAAGTCGGTCGTCAGGCGGACGGGACGGCCGCTCGACCTCGCCGAGATCCCGCTGAACGACCCGGAGGTGTTCCGGCTCTTCGCGGAAGGGCGGACGGACGGAATCTTCCAGTTCGAGTCGTCGGGGATGCGGGACCTCCTCAGGCGTGTCCAGCCGAGCGTCTTCAGCGACCTCGCCGCGCTCAACGCCCTCTACCGTCCGGGCGCGCTCGACGCCGGGACTGTGGAGGTCTACATCGAGAGGCGCCGCGGGAAGAAGTTCGACTACCCGCTCCCGCAGCTCGAGCCGATCCTGAAGGAGACGCACGGGGTCCTCGTCTACCAGGAGCAGGTCATGCTGGCCGCGCGGGCGGTGGCGAAGTACACGCCCGGGGAAGCAGACATGCTTCGGAAGGCGATCGGCAAGAAGGACGAAGCCGCGCTCCAGGCCGAAGGAGAGAAGTTCGTCCGGAAGTCCGTCGCGGAAGGGGTGCCGAAGAAGAAGGCCGAGGAGCTCTGGGAGCTGATCCTTCCGTTCGGACGGTACGGCTTCAACAAGTCGCACTCCGTGGTCTACGCCCTCCTCGCGTACCGGACCGCCTGGATGAAGGTCCACTACCCGGTCGAGTTCATGGCGGCGGTCCTGACGGCGGCCTCCGGGAAGTCCGAGGACGTCGTCAAGTACGTCAACGCGTGCCGCGAGATGAAGATCCCGGTCCTCCCTCCCGATGTGAACGCCTCGCAGCTCTCGTTCACGCCCGACGGCGAGTCGATCCGGTTCGGGCTGGGAGCGGTGAAGGGAGTCGGCGAGGGGGCGGTGGCTTCGGTCCTCGGGACTCGGGCCGCCGACGGGCCGTTCGTGTCGCTCACCGACTTCTGCTGCCGGGTGGACCTGCGCCTGAACAACAGGAAGGTCATCGAGGCGCTGATCCGCTCGGGGTCGTTCGATTCTCTGAACCAGAGCCGGGCGACCCTCGCGGCCGGCGTCGACGCGGCCATGGAGGTCGCGGCCGCCGAGAGGCGGTCCCGCGAGTCGGGGCAGGGCGGGCTCTTCGCCGACGAGTCGGCCGCGGACCACGAAGACCGGTTCCCCGCTCTCCCCGAATGGTCGCCCGACGAGCGGATCCGCTACGAGAAGGAGACGCTCGGCTTCTACATCACCGGCCATCCGCTCGCCCGCTTCGAGGACGAGATCGCTCTGTTCGGAGACGTGACGGCGGACCAGGCCGGCGAACGGGTCGACCAGAACGTACGGATCGTCGCTCTCGTGACCTCGCTCAAGAAGACGCAGATCAAGAAGGGGCAGAACGAGGGGAAGATGATGGCGAAGGGCGTGCTCGAGGACCTCACCGGATCGGTGCCGGTGACGATCTTCGCCGCGCTCCTCGAGCGCGTCGGGTCGTGGCTCTCGGAGGGGACCCCCGTCCTCGTCTCGGGCGTCGTCCGGTCTTCGTCCGCCCCCGGCTCGCCCGAGCCGGAAGGGGAGGGGGCTCTCGTGCCGGTGGAGCTCATCGCGCGCGAGATCCAGGCGCTGGAAGGGATGCGGGAGGCGGCCGCGACGGAGCTGCACCTCGCGACGCCCCTTCCGGGAACGCTGGACGAGACGCTCGCGTCGGTGAGGGAGATCCTCGAGTCGTCTCCGGGGTCGGTCCCCGTCTACCTCGACGTCCGGAGGGCCGGGCACTGGGAAGCGCGAGTGCGGACCGCCGGCCGGCTGGCGGTCCGGCCGACGCCGGAGCTGACACGCGGACTCGAGCGGCTGCTCGGCCCGGGCGCCGTCCGGTACGTCTACGCCCACTCGTGACGACCGCGCCCGCTCTGCCGCTCGACCTGCTCGGGGACCTGGCCCGCCGGGCGCGGGACGCGGGAGCGAGGGCCTATCTCGTCGGCGGCGCCGTGAGGGACGCGATCCTCGGCAGGACGCCGATGGACCTCGACGTAGCGCTCGAGGGACCGGCGTCGACGGCCGACGAGCTCGCGCGCGGGCTCGGGAACGAAGGGTTCCTCTGCGAGGCGCGGCACGCGAGGTTCGGAACCGCGACGCTTCGAGCTCCGTCCGGCACGAGAATCGACCTGGCCACGACGAGGGAGGAGACCTATCCCGCTCCCGGCGCGCTCCCCGTCGTGCGCTGCGGGGCCTCGATCGACCGGGACCTCGGCCGGCGGGACTTCTCGATCCACGCAATGGCGCTCGCGCTCGGACCGGACGGGCCGGAGGGAGAAGCGATCGACCCGTTCGACGGCGCCGGCGATCTCTCGCTCCGTCGCATTCGTCTCCTTCACGAGAGGTCGCTGGCGGACGATCCGACC
>JAGOBQ010000362.1 GCA_017999215.1 Thermoanaerobaculia bacterium | reverse complement strand
CCTTCCGGTCGAGGTTCACGGCGAGGTGGGGCCGGCCGTCGAGGATCCGCCCCAGGAGGCCCGTGAGGACCGCGCCCGGCCCGACCTCCAGGAACGTGCGCGCCCCGGCGGCGTACATCGCCTCGACCATCTCGACGAAGCGGACCTCGCTCGCGACCTGGCCCGCGAGGGCGGCCCGCAGGGCCTCGGGGGCGTCCTCGTGCGGGGCGGCGAGCGCGTTCGAGTAGACCGGGAGCGCGGGCGACGCGAACGGGACGTCCGCGAGGAAACGGGCGAACGGCTCGCAGGCGCCCGCCACGAGGCTCGAGTGGAACGCGGTGGCGACGGGCAGGCGCTGGAACGTGATCCCCTCGGACTTCAGCTTCGTCTCGAGGTCCGCGACGTCGGCCGTCGAGCCCGAGACGACGACCTGCGTCGGGCCGTTGTGGTTCGCGACGACGACCCGCGGGGCGAGGCGCGCGAGAAGCGCGCGGACGTCCGCGACCGGCAGGGTCAGCGCCGTCATGGCGCCCGGGATCGCGGCCGCCTCGGCCATCAGCTCGCCGCGGCGCCGAGCCACTCTCAGGAGGTCCGCGTCGCTCGAGAGGACGCCCGCCGCGCGGAGCGCGACGACCTCGCCGAGGCTGTGCCCCCCGGCCAGGTCGGGACGGATCCCCGCCTCCTCGAGGAGCGCGAGCTGCGCGAGCGAGACGCACGCGATGGCCGGCTGCGCCCACTGCGTCGCCGTGAGCCGCGCGAGGTCGCGCTTCTCCTTCTCCTCTCCGAATCCCGGCCGCGGGAAGACGACTTCGTGGAGCGGCGTCCCCGGCTCGAGGTCGAGGTCCGCGGCGCGGTCCCAGGCGTCGAGCGCCGTCCGGAACCCCATCGCGAGGTCCGCGCCCATCCCCACGTACTGGCTCCCCTGACCCGGGAAGAGGAAGGCGACCTTCCCCTCGCACGGGCCCGCCCCGTAGGCCGTGCCGTCCGGAAGCGCGAAGGGCTCCTGCGGCGCGGCCTCGATCCGCTTCGTGGCTTCGAGGAGCGCCTTCGCGAGGCCCGTTCCGTCCGCGGCGAGGAGCGAGAGGCGCGCGGGGGCGTCCGGGAGATAGCCCTCCCGGCTCTCGCGGGCGAATGCGGCGAGACCGGAAGTCGCCGCGACGCCGGCCCATTCCTTCGCGAGCTCCCGCGCCTTCGAAGCGACCTGCGCCGGCGTGTCGCCGCAGACGACGACCAGCTCCTTCGCGAGCGTCCCGAAGCGCGCCGCGCGCGGCGCGGGGCCCCGGTACTCCTCGAGGGCGACGTGGAAGTTCGAGCCGCCGAAGCCGAACGCGCTCACCGAGGCGCGGCGGGGGTGGCGGGCGTCGCGCACCCAGGGGCGCGCCTTCGTGCTCAGGTAGAAGGGGCTCTCGGGAAGGCCGAGCTTCGGGTTCGGCGCGTCGACCTTGATCGTCGGGGGGAGCACCCCGTGGTGGAGCGCCAGGACCGCCTTGAAGAGGCCCGCGGCGCCGGCGGCGGCCTTCGTGTGGCCGATCTGGCTCTTCACCGAGCCGAGAGCGCACCACTGCCGGTCTTCCCGCCCCGCCGCGTCGAAGACGAGGCGCAGCCCCTCGAACTCGGCGACGTCGCCGGCCTTCGTCCCGGTCCCGTGGGCCTCCAGGAGCTCGACGGTCTCGGGGCCGTAGCCCGCGAGCTCGTACGCGCGGCGGAGCGCGAGGGCCTGCCCCGCCGGCACCGGCGCGTAGACGCTCTTGCTGCGCCCGTCCGAGGAGGAGCCGACGCCGCGGATCACGGCGTAGATCCGGTCGCCGTCGCGCTCGGCGTCTTCCAGCCGCTTGAGCGCGACCATCCCGAGCCCTTCGCCCAGCATCGTGCCGTCGGCCCGGTCGCTGAAGGGGCGGCAGTCGCCGCTCGGCGAGAGGGCTGGCGTCTTCGAGAAGCAGAGGTACATGAAGATGTCGTTCAGCGTGTCGACGCCGCCGGAGATGACGAGGTCGCTGTGCCCGAGCTGCAGCTCGGCGACGGCCATCGAGAGCGCGCTCAGGGAAGAAGCGCAGGCCGCGTCGCAGACGCAGTTCGTCCCGCCCAGGTTGAGGCGGTTCGCGATCCGCCCCGCGACGACGTTCCCGAGGAGCCCCGGGAACGTCGCCTCCTGCCACGGGACGTAATGGCTCGCGATCCGGTCACAGATCGCCGTCACCTCCTCTTCCGGCAGGCCCGACTCGCGGAGCGACTTCACCCAGACGGGCCGCTGCAGGCGGCTCACCATCGAGGAGAGGAGCTCCTGGGCGCTCGTCACGCCGAGGATGACGGAGACGCGCGAGCGGTCCGCCGTCTCGAACTGCTCGTGCAGGGCGTCCTGGAGGACCTTCTGCGCCACGACGAGGGCGAGGAGCTGGGACGTGTCGGTCGCCGGGATCGTCGAAGGGGGAACGCCCCAGCCGAGCGCGTCGAAGTCGACCTTGTCGAGGAACGCGCCCCGCTTCGCGTAGGTCTTGTCGGGCGCGGACGGGTCGGGGTCGTAGTAGTCCTCGACGAGCCAGTGGCTCGGGGGGACGTCCTTGATCAGGTCCGTGCCGGCGAGGATGTCCTTCCAGAACCCGGTGGCGTCGCTGGAGCCGGGGAAGAGGGCGCTGACGCCGACGACGGCGATGGGCTGCCGGCTCGGGGAGGGATCGTGCTTCATGGGTGCCTCGGCATGGGACGGTTCGGAGCTGCGGGACGGAGGGTCAGGAGAGGGGACGAGGACGGAAGTCGAAGGCGGAGGGAGGGACGGCGAGCCCCGAGGCGCGCAGCTGCTGCGCGCGGGTCACCGCGGCGGCCCCTTCCATCAGGTTGCGGGCGACCTGGACGGCGGTCCGGTTCGCGGGCTTCTCGAGGAACGAGCCGCGGACCCACGAGTTGAACGCGCCCATCGCCGGCCCGCACCAGATCTGGAAGTCGGCGCTGCGGTCCGGCTCGCCGGCGATGGCCCATCGGCTCGAGAGGCCGAGATAGGAACGGAAGACGAGCGCCATGAGGTGGCGCGGGTCGGATTCGGCTTTCGCCACCTCGCGCGGGTCGCGGGCGGCCCAGAACGCGCGTGTCGACGCCCACGCCTCGGGGAACGTCGCCCGGAGGAGCTGCGTCTCGACCTTCTCCCGCTCGGCGGCGGGGATGCTCTCGAGCGAGGGGTAGGTCCGGTAGAGCTCGTAGAGCTTCTTCGCCCGGACGGCGAACATCGTCCCGCGGCGCAGGACCTGCACCGTGACGCCCAGCTCGAACATGTCGGCCGCGGGCGCCATGATCACGTCGGCGATCCCCGCCTCGGCGAGGAGCGACCGGCCGCTCTCGTGAAGGCCGCTCTCGGCGCAGGCCTGGTTCACCGAGCCGGTCACGACGTACGAGGCGCCGAGGGCGAACGCCGCCGCGACCGACGAGGGCGTTCCGAGCCCGCCGCCGGCCCCGACGCGCACGGCGCGCCGGTAGCCGCGCTCGGCGACGACGCGGTCGCGGAGGCCGAGGATCGCCGGGAGGAGCGCCGTCAGCGGCCGGTTGTCGGTGTGGCCGCCGGAGTCGGCCTCCGCGGTGAGATCCTCCGCCAGCGGGAGCGCCGCGGCGAGCCGCGCCTCCTCCGCCGTCAGCTGGCCCCGCTCCACGAGCCGGCGCAGGATCTCCGCCGGCGGAGGCTCGAGGAAGCGGATCGCCACCTCCTCGCGCGAGATCTTCGCGAAGAGGTGGTTCTTCCGCCGCGCCTTCCCGGCGGGGTCCGTCGTCAGGCCCGTGGCGGCATAGCGGACGACGGCCGGCGTCAGCGCCATGTAGGCCGAGGCCTCGACGCGCGTCACGCCGCGGCGGAGGTAGAGGTCGGCCACGGACTCCTCGAGCTCGGGCTCGTTCGGGCTGTGGATGAGGTTTGCGCCCCAGGGAAGGCCTTTCTCTCCGAGCTCGTTCTCCAGCTCGTCAAGCGCCGCTTCGACCCGCGCCGGAGAGAGCCCCGCCGAGCCGAAGAAGCCGAGGCACCCGGCGCGGGCCATCTCGGAGACGAGCCTCACCGAGGCGATCCCGTTCGCCATCGACCCCGTGACGTAGGGGAAGCGCGTGCCGTGCGCCTCGCAGAACGTCCGGTCCCCGAGCCACTCCGGGTAGAGGGGCGGCAGAGAGGCCACGTGCGCGAACGTCCCGGCCCCGCCGTTCGCTGCGGACGGAACCAGCTCACCCCCGAGGCCGAGGCCGACCCGGCCTTCGGCGTCGCGGACGACGTGGGCCGCGAGGCGGACCTCCTCGAGCGCGCTCCCGATCTCGGCCGGCGTGAAAGCCGGAGGCCTTCCGTCCGGCCTCCAGCGGAGCGAGGACGCGGGAGAGCTCACGATGCGGTCTCGGTACGAAAATGGCACTGAGTGGCTTTTTGCACTGAGGCGCGGTTATATCCTCATATTCGTGAAAGCGCCACGACCTCTCCGGGAGAGGAAGAAGGACGCCACCCGGCAGGCGCTGCTCGAGATCGGCAACCGGCTCTTCCATCGCAAGGGGTTCGAGGCCACCACGATCGACGAGATCTGCGAGGCGGCCGGGATCAGCCGGCGGACGTTCTTCCGCTACTTCCCGAGCAAGGAGGCGCTCGTCTTCCCGCACCGCGCCGAGCGCCTGGAGCGCTTCGCGGCGTTCCTCATGAGCGCCCCGCCAGACGAGAGGCCGATCGCGACGCTGCGCCGCACCGCGGCCATCTTCGCCCGCGAGTACAGCGAGCACCGCGTCCAGCTCGTCGCGCAGCAGAAGCTGATCCAGACCTCGCCCGCCCTCCTCGCCCGCGAGCGCGAGATCGACCGGGACTGGGAGATGGCGATGTCCCGCGCGTTCCGCGAGCGCGCCAGACCCGGCCACGCCTCGGAGCTTCGGGCCCGCGTCCTCGCGGGCGCGGCGATCGGCGTCATCCGCGCCACGATGCGGCATTAGTT
>JAGOBQ010000361.1 GCA_017999215.1 Thermoanaerobaculia bacterium | reverse complement strand
GCGTAACGGGTGTACTCGGCCTTGTCGCGCTCGTTCCGCTTCCGAAGGTTCTCGAAGTCCGCCACCTTCCGCAGGAGCGCCTCCCGGAGCCGACCGGCCTCCTCCTCGGCCCGGATCGCCCGCTCGCGCTCCTCGGCCAGGGACGCCCGGACGGTTCCGGCGGGCGCTTCGTCCGTCTCGGGAGACGCCGAGGGCTCCTCGGCGGTCCGCGTCGCCTGAGGCGCCGCACGGTGCCGCTCCTCGACCGCGGCGACGGCACGCTCGGCGGCCTCCAGCGCGCTCGCGACGTCGTCGCTCCCGCCGTCCTCGTCCAGGTAGACGACCTCGTCGTCCGGCGGGACGGGGCGTCCGTCGTTCTCGGCCATCACACACCCTCCGAAAGGCGCTTCGTCACGCAGCGCCCGAGCTCCTCCACGAGCGGGACGACCCGAGGATATTCCATCCTCCTCGGGCCGATGACGCCGAGGGCGCCGAGGACCCGGTCGCCGCTCCAGTACGCCGTCACGACGACCGCCGTTCCCGTCTCCTCCGTGAAGGAGGAGTCCGATCCGATGAGGACCGCCGGATGCCCTCCCCCTGCGAGGCAGTCGGTGAGGAGGTCCACCAGGCGCGCTTCCTGCTCGAGCGCCCGGTACATCCGTCGAAGAGAATCGACGTCCCGCTGGAACTCGGGCTTCTCGAGGATCGTGCCCGTCCCCTCGACGACGAGCGTCTCCCCTCCCGGCCGCTCCTCGGCGAAGACCCGCCGCGCGAGCTCGAGGGCGCGAGCGACCTCGGCGTCGAAGCGGACCTTCTCTTCCTGCAGCGCGGCCAGGAGCAGCGCGCGGATCTCCAGGAGCGTCTTCCCGCCGTACTCGGCGGTGAGCCGGTTCGAGACGGACTGCAGCTCCTCGGGCGAGTAGTCGTCCCGCGTCTCGATGAGCCGGCTTCCGACGAGCCCCTCGCCCGAGACCGTCACGACGACGACCTTCCGTTCCGCCACCCGGGTGAAGTGGACCGATCGGAGGACGACGTGCGCCGAGTCCGGGGCCGCGACGACCGCGACCTCCCCCGTCAGCTCGGTCAGGACGCGGGAGGTGGCGTGTAGGAAACGTTCGAGCTCGAACGACCCGGAGCCGAGGCCGGTCTCGATCTTCGCCATTTCGGCCAGGCCGGGCGGCCGCGAAGGCATCAGCTCCCGGACGTACGTCCGGTAGCCGAGGTCCGTCGGGACGCGCCCCGCCGACGCGTGAGGGTGGGTCAGGTACCCCAGCTCCTCGAGATCCGCCATCGCGCTCCGAAGCGAGGCCGACGAAAGCGCGAAGCCTCCCGTACCCGTGAGCTGGCGGGACGAGACCGGCGTGGCGCTCCGGATGTAGGCGCCGACCACCGACGCGAGCACCTCGCGGGACCTGTGGTCGAGCTGGCGAATGACGTCGCCCATCCCGTGAGATTCTCCTCCTGAGCTAACGTATGCAAGGCACGGCCCGGCGCCTCGGCCCGCAGACGAACGTCCGGAGCGTGCCCCCTGGCGTTGCGACATGATAGCAGTCGCCCCTCCGCCTTCTCCCGTCGTCGTCGGCCGCGGCCGGCTCGGTGCCGCACTCGTGGAAGCCCTTCGGCGGGCCGGCCTCGACCCGCGGAGCGCCGGAGGTCGGGAATCCCGCGAACGCCCGGAGCGCCTCCTCCCCCTGCTGCGGGGCGACGGCCGGACGCCGATCCTCCTTCTCGCGGTTCGCGACGACGCCCTCGCGCCTCTCGTCGCGAACCTCGCCGCCGTCGTCCCGGCGCCAGCGGCCGGGGCGGCCGCCCTCCACCTGTCGGGGGCCCTCGGCCCCGAGATCCTCCATCCCCTCGCCGCGCGCGGCTTCGCCACGGCGGCCTGCCACCCCCTCCAGACGTTCACGGGTTCCCCGGAGGACGCCACCCGGTTCGCGGGCTCGAGCTTCGCCGTCGAAGGCTCCGAGGCAGGGCGCGCGGCCGCGGAGGCTCTCGTCCGCGTCCTCGAAGGGCGACCGCTCTCTCTTCCGCCCGGCACCCGCCCGCTCTATCACTTCGCCGCGTCTCTCGGAGCGAACGGGCTGACGGGGCTCGTCGCAGCGGCGCGCGACGCGCTCGCGGCGACCGGCGTCGGCCCCGACGCCGCGCTCGCCGCCCTGGCGCCCCTTCTGCAGACCGCCCTGCACGAGGCCCTTCGCTCCGGGCCTGAAGCGGCCCTGACGGGGCCCGTCTCGCGCGGAGACGAAGCGACGCTCGAGCGTCACCGCCGCGCGCTGCTCGCCTGGGACGTCAGCCGGATCGCGCTCTTCGAAGCGCTGCTCGAGGAGCAGCGCCGGCTCGCCGTGCGGGGCGTCGCCGCTGCCGATGCTAAAATGCCCCGATCTGACTGAGGAGGCCGCCGGGCCCGCGACGGAGAGATGGTTTTCTTCAATTACGCCACCATGCAGATGGCCGCCAAGATCGTTTACTACGGTCCGGGTCTCTGCGGGAAGACGACCAACCTCCACGTCATCTACGGACGGACGGCTCCGACGGCCCGCGGCGAGATGGTCTCGCTCGAGACGGAGACCGACCGGACCCTCTTCTTCGATCTCCTCCCGATCGACGTCGGCGTCATCGGCGGCTTCAAGACCCGCCTCCAGCTCTATACGGTCCCCGGCCAGGTCTTCTACAACACGACCCGCAAGCTCGTCCTGAAGGGCGTCGACGGAATCGTCTTCGTGGCCGATTCCCAGCGGCCGATGCTCGAGCCGAACAAGGAGAGCTTCCGGAACCTCCGGGAGAATCTCGCCGAGATCGGCCTCGACGTCGGCGAGATCCCCCTCGTCCTCCAGTTCAACAAGCGGGATCTCTCCAACATCCTGACGGTCGACGAGCTCAACGCCGCTCTGAACCCCGACGGGAAGCTCGACTCCTTCGAGGCCTCCGCCGCGAACGGCACCGGGGTCTTCGAGACGCTCAAGGGGATCTCCAAGCTGACCCTCCGGGCCCTCCGCTCGAGGATGACCGGCGAGGCCCGACGTCCCACGGTCTACGCGAGCCCCGCGACGCCGGCCGCTCCCGTCGCCTCCGCGGAAACGCCCGCGCCCTCGTCGCCGCCGGGCGCCACGGTCCGGACCGCGCCGTCCTCTTCGGCCACCCTCGACCGTCTCGCGAAGTTCTCCGAGCTCGCGCGGGGCGGCGGGGCGACGCCGATCTCGGGCGAGGACAGGAGTCCCGCGGGAAGCGTCGAGCCGCTCCCGGGCGTCGCCTCGCCCGAGCCGCCCGCCGAGCCGCCCGTCGCCCGGCCGGCCGAAGAGCCCGCCGCGGAGATCAGCTTCGGAGAGTCCTCGGGCCCCGCCCCGAGCTCCGACGAGCCGGCCGTGAAGCATGTAAAGGTCCGGTCCAGCGTCGACATCCTCTCCGAGCTCGACAAGCTCCGGAAGCTGTCGACCCAGAAGGCGGCCGCCGGCTCTCCGTCGCGCCCCGACGCCGGCCGCAAGGGGAGCGGCCCCTCCATCGACGACCTCCTCGCCTCGAACCTCAACCACAAGAAGGACGTCACCCGGTCCTTCGACCTCACCGTCCCGCGCCAGGTGCTGGGAAGGAGCCGACAGGTGACGATCGAGCTGAAGTTCTCCGACGGAGCCGGAAGCCCGCTGCCCACGGACAGCAGCTTCTCCATCGACCTCTCGAGCCCGGCCGACCTCCAGAAGCTCCTGCTCTCCCTCCGGTTCAACGTCCAGGCGGAGTGACGCAGACAGTGACGACAGAGACGACCGACAGGGCCCGCACCCGAACCGCGAACAGGGGGCGCGCCCTCGCCAGCGGCCTCCTCGCTTCTCTTCTCGCCGCCGGGTGCTCTTCGACCCCGGCTCCCGCCCCGACGACCACAGCGCCGTCCGTCGCGGCCGCCGCCGAGAACGCCTGCCCCCCCGCCGACGCGAGGCAGGAAGCCAGCGACCGGTTCCACCGCGGGAAGGCGCACGCGCTGGCCGGGGACACCTCCTGCGCCCGCCTCGAGTTCCAGGCCGCCCTCGACGGGTTCCGCGAGGCGATGCGGCCCGGAAACGCCGGCGACCTGGCATTCGCCGGTCAGCTCTGGGAGAGCGTCCGCCTCTACGAGACCATCCCGGCCGAGGACGAGGAGGAGCCCGTCGCCGGCGATCGGGACGGTCTCGTCGCACGCGAGGAAACGGCCCCGACGGCGGACGAGCTCGCCGTCGCCCGGCGGGAGATCGAGGAAGCGGGCGCGTCCGTCTCCTTCGACGTCCCCATCGTCGTGAACGAGGCGGTCCTCGACGCCGTCGCCTACTACCAGTTCCGCACCCCGAAGGCCTTCGCCGCGGCTCTCCAGAGGAGCGGCCGCTACCTTCCCCTGATGCGCTCCATCCTCCGCGAGAACGGCATCCCCGAGGACATCGTCTACCTCGCGATGATCGAGTCCGCATTCAAGTCGCAGGCCCATTCGCGCGCGGCGGCGAAGGGATACTGGCAGTTCATCGCCGGGACCGGGAAGCGATACGGCCTCCGGACGACCCGGGACCTCGACGAGCGGAGCGACCCCGTCAAGTCGACGCGCGCCGCCGCCGCCTACCTGCGCGACCTCTACGAGATGTTCGGCGACTGGTATCTCGCAATGGCCGCCTACAACGCGGGAGAGGGCCGGGTCCTGCGCGGCCTCCAGCGGACGGGCGCCCGGGACTACTGGGAGCTTCGCGAGGCCCGCGCGCTCCACCGCGAGACGCGCGACTACGTCCCCTTCTTCATCGCCTCGGCCCTGATCGCGAAAGACCCGAGCCGCTTCGGCTTCGACGTCGTCCCCGACCCCCCTCTGGAGTTCGACGTCGTCGAGGTCCCGCGTCCGGTCGCCCTCGCACGCGTCGCGCGGGAGATCTGGACGACGGTCGAGACCCTCCGCTCGCTGAACGGCGAGCTTCGCCGCCCGTCCACGCCACACGGC
>JAGOBQ010000360.1 GCA_017999215.1 Thermoanaerobaculia bacterium | reverse complement strand
TCGACGACGCTCGCCTTCGAGAACAGCGCCGACGCCCCGAGCTGCCACCAGTGCGGGCACCTCATGGTCCGCAACGGCGCCTGCTACAAGTGCCTGAACTGCGGCGAGACGAGCGGCTGCAGCTGAAAGGCCTTCCGGCGCGAGCGGTGGCGGCGGCCCGGGCGGCCGCCGTCTCTGCTCGGCACGTCGGGAGCCGGTCCGGCGCTGCAGGATGGACCGCGGGGTCCGTCGTCGCGGTCATCGCGTTAGGGACGGCGGTCGCACGCGAGGGCTCCTCGACCCTCGTCGTTAGGCACTGGAACGACCTGCCGCTGGCCGTACTGATCCTCTTGAAGGTTCTCGCTATCGCCGCGATTTCGGGGCTGACCGTGGTCCTCCTCTCAGACCGGGCGTGCGCTCCGGGAACGGCGCGGCCGGTCCTTTCCGGGACCGCGACGGGTCTTGCGCTCCTTGCGACGACCGCGGCAGGGGCAGCCCTGCGCCTTGCGCCGGAGAGCGTGCTCCCGTTTCGCCTCTGGGCCGACACGCTGTTCTTCGTCCGGCCAGCCCTCCGGACGCCGGGGCAGTTTCCCTGGTGGGGCGGCACCTGGTTCGGCGACTGCGTACCCCTCGACGGCAGCGTGGCGCCTCACGCCTATGCGGCCTGCGCGGACGCACTGTTCGGCCTCCTCGGCACCGGAGAGGGGGCCTTGCTGGCACTGTCGGCCCTGCCGTCTATCGCCGCGATCCTCGCCGCGGCGTGGCTCGCCGCCGAGATCGGAGGGCGTGAGTCGGCGGTCGTCGCGACGGTCCTGCTCTCGTTCTCCGCCTGGCCGATCATTCACGGTCGCTGGGGATACACGAGCGTGGCGCTGGTTCCCCTGGCGGTCGCGGGCACGGCAGCGCTCGTGCGAGCCTGGCGGCGTGGCTCCCTCCCCTGGGCGCTTCTGGGCGGTGCCCTCGCCGGCGCCACCGCCCTCACCTACCCGGCAGCCTGGCCTTTCCTCGCGGCTCTGGCACCCGCGCTCCTGCTCGCATGGAGAGGAGACCGGGGCAGGCGGAAGCTCCTACTGGCCGGGGCGGCCGTGGGAATCTTCGTGCCCCTCCTCGTCCTGCTCCCGGCGTGGCTCGACCAATCCACTCGCATCGGCGGTAGGGCACGTGACGTCTGGGTGGGCGCCGCGGCTAAAGACATCGCGGTCCCCGGACAGGCGGGAATCGCGCACGTCCCGATTCGCCTCGCATACAACGTCTGGCACTATGCCTCACTCCTCGCCGGCGCCACCGACCCGAACGCGCGCCACAGCATGCCGGGAAGCGCGCCCCTACCGGCCCTAATCGGTGCACTGGCCATCGTCGGCGCGGCCTGCCTCGCCCGGGACAGGGGCGCGGCGAGGTGGATTGTCGGTGGTCTGGCCGCGGGCGGCCTCTTGGCCGGCGTCGCCGCCTCCCCCGCGGCGGTGCCGAACACTCAGAGAGCCGCGGTCTTCCTGGTCGCCGCCTTCGTCCTCGCAGCGGGAGCGATCGCCCGGCTCCCGCGAAGCCGGCCGGGCGTCATCGCCGCGACGGGCGTTGTGGCCGTCGGGCTGATCGGAACGGACGTCCGTCTCGTCCTCGGGAGTTGGTCGGAGAACAGAACCGTGGACGCTTCCTTTCTCCCCGTCGAAGTCGAGGCCGGCCGGATGCTCTCCCGGCTCGCACCGGCTCCGATCGTCATCGTCGGATCCGCCGTGAGGATTCCGCTCGCCGTCGAGACCCTCGCGTCCGCCGGTGCTCCGCGTCCGATCCGGGCGGCACACAGGGTCACCCCGGTGGAGCTCGCCTGCGGCCGACTCGGCCCGGATTCACGCTTCTGGGTTCTCGCGCGCCGGGAAGACCTGGAGCACGTCGACCCGGGGCTGCTTCGGTTGGGCCGTGGTGTCTCTCCGAGTCCCCTTGCCCCGGACGTTGTCCTCGTGCGCGGCGTTCGCCCCGCGACGTCGTCAACCGAGGCGGGCTACGTCTTCTTCGCGAAGGGGGCGTCGAAAGCGGAGCGGGCTTGGTCGGGAATGCCGGTCGCTTTGCGGCCGGTCCGGTCGAGCGTGACAGCGGGTTCGTAGAACGTGCACTCGTTCGCGCGCGACTTCGCGGCGATCGGCGCGGGAATGGGCTGACGGCACTGGGCGCAGGCGTGCGGGGCGGCCCCGCACTTCCCGCAGAGTACGCCGAGGGCGACCTCGGGGTCGTTCCTTGCGCAACACGTGCGACAAGGGACTTCGCTCGGCCGGCGGGCTACACGAAGAACCCCGAGATCCCGATCGCCAAGAGCCTCGTCGACTACATCTTCCGCTACCTCGCGTCGCGCTTCCTGACGGCGGACCTGCGGGCCCGCGCCGGCGTCATCTCGCGCGAGGAGAACGGCAACGGCAACGGGCACGCCCTCGCGGCCATTCCCGTCCCGCCCCCGCAGAAGGCGGTCGCCGTCTCCTCGACGACGCTCGCCTTCGAGAACAGCGCCGACGCCCCGAGCTGCCACCAGTGCGGGCACCTCATGGTCCGCAACGGCGCCTGCTACAAGTGCCTGAACTGCGGCGAGACGAGCGGCTGCAGCTGAAGTGATCCCGGGGGACCCGTTTCCACGCGGGTCCCCCGGACCCCTCCGCCGCGGTGAGGAGGCGGCCTGCGGCCGCGGCGAGGACTTCGGGACCGTGGCGGGGCGGGTTCCGCCCGGGTCCTCCTCGCTCGCTGCGCGGGCGACCCCCCGGCGGCGGAACGCCGGGTTCGCCAGTCCTAGGACGACGCGGGCGGCGATTCCAGGCGGCGAATGGCCGTGAAGCTGTAGGAGACGGCCTGCGGGCTCACGACTTCGTTCTCCATGCTCATGGGCTCGGCGAAGAGGGTGGCCCCCGGCTCCAGGACGACCGCGTCGGCACCGACGGCCGCCGCCTTCTCCCGGACCTTGCCGAGAATCGCGGCGCTGCTGTGGCGGCCCGAGATCCATACCTCGATCGTGCCGAGGGACTGGTGAGGCGCGTTGGGAAGGGAGCGGAGGACGGCGACCTCGGCCGGAGACACCGAGGGCTGAACGCCGGGAGCGCGGTCCTCGCCCGGGTGCCAGGTCGTGGAGACGCAGCCGCAGAGCAGGAGCAGAGAGAAACCCGAAGCGAGAAGCCCGATCCGCGTGTGTCCTCTCATGGGGAAACCTCCTGGATCGGATTAGCAATGAACATGCCCGCCGGACCGCCTCGTCCGGAGGACGGCCGCCGCGCCGTCTTCGAGGGCCGGGCGTCGCGGCGGATCGGGCCCCCGGCGGCGGCTACTTCTTCTTGCCGAAGAGGGCGTCGAAGGCGGAGCGGGCCTGGTCGGGGGTGTCGGTCGCCTTGCGGCCGGTCAGGTCGAGCGTGACGGCGGGCTCGTAGAACGTGCACTCGTTCGCGCGCGACTTCGCGGCGATGGGCGCCGGAACGGGCTGACGGCACTGGAACGGGGCGCCGCCGTCGAAGTGACGGCACTGGGCGCAGGCGTGCAGGGCGGCCCCGCACTTCACGCAGAGCGCGGCGAGCGCGACCTCGGGGTCGTTCTTCTCGTGGCACGTGCGGCAGCGGAAGACCTCCTCGCTCGGCCGTCCCGCGCTCCGGCCGCGCGGCGCCCCTTCGAGCCGGGCGGGGCGGTCGTCGAAGGAGCCCCCGCCGCGCGGCGTCGACGGGGCGTTGTCCTGGTAGCCGCGCTGGCGGTACTTGCGGTCCATCGGGCTCACCTCGGCCCCGAGGGTGCCGCACCCCCCGGGCGCGCGTCAACGCCGCGAGGTATCGTTCCCGCGCTGGAAGGAGAGCCCGCCGATGAATCTGATCTTCAGGGTGCTCGTGAACGCGCTCGCGCTCGGGGCCGCCGCGTACTTCGTCCCGGGCATCCGCGCCGGGAGCGTCACGTCGGTCCTCCTCATCGCGCTCGTCTTCGGCGTCCTGAACGCGCTCGTGAGGCCGTTCCTCAAGCTCCTCTCGTGCCCGCTCCTCGTCCTGACGCTCGGCCTCTTCACGCTCGTCCTGAACGCGGTGATGCTGATGCTGACGGCGTGGCTCGGCCAGATGTTCGGCATCGACTTCCGCGTCGACGGCTTCTGGCCCGCGTTCCTCGGGGCCCTCGTCGTCTCGATCGTCTCGGTCGTCCTCTCCTGGGTCCTGATCGACGAGAAACGGTGAGACCCCTCAGACCCCTTGACGGCCGGGGTATGGTCTTCGACGTCGTGAACGCGCGCGCCACCCACCCCACCTTTACCGCGTTCGGCGGCGCGTATGCGCCGACCGGCGGAGGGGTGGACGTGTAGCTCACGGCCACGAGCAGGGCGACATCGAAGCCCCCCTCCGCGAGACGGCGGAGGGGGGCTTTTCACTTTCTCGGGACCCGGTCACGAAGCGAGGAGGCTCTCGTGACGCACCCGATCGACCCGAACGAAACCGAAGACCCCTGCGCGCGCAGGGTCGTCCGCGCCGGTTACCAGGGACGACACGGCTCCTTCGGCGCGCGGGCGGCGGCCCGCTGCGGCCGGCCGGTCCCGACGGAGACGTTCGACGCGCTCCTCGCCGCGCTCGCGGCCGGCGACGTCGACGAGGCGCTCCTCCCGGCGGTGGACCGGGTGATCGGACCCGTCGACGAGGCGCTGGCGGCGCTCGCGCGCGCCGTCGACGGCGGGGCCCGGCTCTCCGTCGCCGGCGAGGTCGAGGTCCCGATGCGCCTCGTCCTGGCGGCGCCGCGCGGCGTCCTCCTCGAGGAGATCGCGGAGGTCCTCTCGCAGGCGCCGGTCCTCCGGCAGTGCGAGGGCCTCCTCGCGCGGCTCGGCGCGTCGGCCCTCCCGGTCGAGGACACCGCCGAGGCCGCGCGCGTCGTCGCGGCGCGAGGCGGGGGCCGCGGCGCGGTCTGCTCCGAGGAGGCTGCTCCCGAGGCGGGCCTCGTCCCCCACCTCCAGGGCCGC
>JAGOBQ010000359.1 GCA_017999215.1 Thermoanaerobaculia bacterium | reverse complement strand
CACGCCCCGACGCGCACGGCGAGCACCGGGTCGAGGCGCAGGAAGGCGTACTCGGCGCCCACGTGGAACTCGTTCGCGTCCGAGAGGGAGAGCCGGTCGGCGCCGAGCGCCGCCGCGGAGAGCCCCTCGACGAGGCTCGAGTAGCGGACGCGGTCCCATTCGAAGGCCACCGTCAGCGCGCCGCCGGCCGAGCGCAGGGCGGCGCCGGCTCCGAAGGTGTCGGGGAGGCGGAGCGAGGCCTCGGCGCACTCCCGTCCCGAGCAGGGCGCCGCGCCGGGCCTCCCGAGCGAGAGCTTCGGTCCCTGTCGGTAGAAGGCCCCCAGCCGGACCTGCTCCGACGGATGCCAGAGCGCCCCGGTGTTGAGCGTCCAGTCGTTGCTTTCGACGCTCCGCCCCGCGGCGCCCGGGTCGTCGCTCGGGGCCAGCTCCACGCTCCCGTCGAAATACGATGCGCCGAGGCCGAGGCTGAGGTTGTCGCGAAGGCGAAACGCGGCGGACACTCCGATGCGCCAGACGTCGAGGCCGGCGAGCCGCTCCCCCGTCGCCGCCCGCCGAGCCGTCCGCGCCAGGGCCTTCGGGCTCTCCTCGCCCGCGGTTTCGATGTCGATGCTCGCGAGCTGGTGGCCGTAGAGGGCGAGTGAGAGCTGCCGCAGCGGGTAGACCGCCGAGAAATACGAGAGCCCGTTGGCCCGCCTCACCGTGGGGTCCCCGGTCGCGTCGTCGTCCTCGAGTGCGCCGCTGACCCGCAGCTCGACGGAGACCTCGGGCCGCACCAGCTGCACGAGCCCGGCCGGGTTCGCGTACGCGGCCGTGGCGTCGTCGGCGAGCGGCGCGAAGGCGCCGCCGAACGCGAGGCTGCGCGCGCCCGGGTTCGAGAACGTGAGGACGAAAGACGAGGGCTCGTCCGCCGCCCGGGCCGCGCGCGCCCCCGCGAGCACGAGGACGAGGAGCGCGAGCCCGGATGCGAGACGACGTCGGGAGGCGCGAGATGCGAGGAGACTCGGGCTGGGACCGCGGTTCACGGCGGGGATGCTAACGCCGAAGTGCACGGCCTTCGGGGCCTCCGAGGCCCCGTCTCCATTCCTCATTCCGTCGTCACGCGGAGGTCACCGATCGGTCAAGCGTCCGAAGACCGCCGGGCCGATCTTGTGGACCGTGCCGGGCGACACGCCGCGGCACCCAGAAACGCTAGGAGGTCCACCGACCATGACTCCGGTCCACCCGACCCGCACTTCCAGCCTCGTCACCCTCGCCGCGGCGATCCTCCTGCTCGGAGGAGCGCTCGGGGCGAGCGCCCAGCCCGTCCTCGAGATCACCCCGACCGTCGGCTTCCGCTGGGGCGGCGAGATCCGGGCCGAGGACACGACCACGCTGGATCGCGACGCCGACCTCGAGGAGGGGCATTCGCTCGGCCTCGTGATCGACATCCCCGTCACCGAGCACCTGCAGATCGAGCTCCTCGCCGACCACCAGCGCACCGGCCTCGACAGCGGCACGCTCTTCGGTCCGTCAGACCGCCAGTTCGACCTCGACATCGACTACTACCACGTCGGCGCCCTCTACCAGTGGACGACCGCCCGCGTGAAGCCCTTCGTCGTCGGTTCGATGGGCATCGCGAGCCTCGATCCGCGCGACGGCTTCAACTCCAGCACCCGGCGATTCTCGGGGAGCCTCGGCGGCGGCGTGAAGATCCCGCTCTCCGCCAACATCGGCGTCCGGTTCGAAGGGCGCGCCTTCTGGACCGACACGGGCGACACGAGCTTCGACGACGACGAGGACGACCACCACCACGGATGCCACGACGACGAGTGCTCGAGCGGTCTCTTCCAGGCCCAGGCCCGCCTCGGCGTCACCGTCTCCTTCTGACCCGCCGTCCGCCCCCGCAAGCCCCTCGACCCGGCCGCCCCGCTTCGCGGGGCGGCCGAGGCGTTTCGGGGACGTGCCCCTCGGCCACCCGGCTCGCCGACGGCGTCGGCGCGAAGCGGCCCGCTCGCCGCTCCCGTCCTACCTCGGCCCCGCCGCCTCCCGGAGCCGCCGCACGTTCGCCGCGACGTCTCCCCGGAAGACGGCGGAGCCGGCGACGAGCACGGTGGCTCCGGCGTCGACGACCTCTCGGGCGTTCTCCGGCTTGATGCCGCCGTCGATCTCCAGCTCGGCCTTCGACCCGATCGCGTCGAGCATCGCGCGGAGGCGGCGTATGCGCTCCGTGGCGCCGGGGATGAAGGACTGGCCTCCGAAGCCGGGGTTCACCGACATGACGAGGACCTGGTCCACGTCGGGGAGGACCTCTTCGAGCGAGGAGAGAGGCGTCGCGGGATTGAGCGTGACACCCGCCTTCACGCCGAGCTCGCGGACCTGCTGCACCGTCCGGTGGAGGTGCGGGCAGGCCTCGACGTGGACGGTCAGGACGTCGGCGCCCGCCTTCGCGAAGTCGGCGATGTAGCGCTCGGGCTCGACGATCATCAGGTGGACGTCGAGGAGCGCGCCGGTCTCCTCGCGCAGCGGACGAAGCGCCTCGACGACGAGCGGACCGATCGTGAGGTTCGGGACGAATCGCCCGTCCATGACGTCCACGTGGAGCCAGTCGGCGCCGGCCGCGATCGCCTCGCGGGCGTGGGCGGCGAGGCGGCCGAAGTCGGCGGAGAGGATCGAGGGGGCGAGCTTCGCCATGCGGCGATCTTCTCCGAGAACGCCCCGCCGGGGAACCGCGCCCGCGGGCGGCCTCAGGGCGCCCTCGACCCGGGGACGTCCCGGCCCGCCGGCCTCGGCGCGTCCTTCCGCTTCACCCAGAGCGTCTTCGTGACGCGCGCGACGACCTCGCCGTCGTCGGCGACGACCTCCGCCGTCAGGACCGGCTCGGTCTTGCCGTCCCGGTCAGCCGCCGCGCGGATCTCCTCGACCGTCTCCAGCGAGACGTGGAACGTCGCCGAGACGCGTCCGCGGCCCGGCTCGAGGAACTCGATCGACGCGGCCTTGTCCCAGACGAGGTAGGCGCTCCCGAGGTGGCGGACGAGGAGCCAGCAGAACCACGGGTCGCACATCGCGTAGAGCGACCCGCCGAAGTGCGTGCCGAAGAGGTTCCGGTTCCACGGGCGCAGGCGCATCTCGACCTGGAACGTCCGGTCGTCTCCCCTTCCGTGGAGAACGCGGATTCCCGCGCCGAGGTACGGCGGGTAGAGGTTGATGACCCGGACGAGGAGGCGCTCCCGTCGCGTCGACATGCTCCGAACATATTCGATCCGCATCGGGGGAGGAACGCCGCGCCCCGGACGGCGACGGCCTTCGGCTATGCTCGGCGGCCGTGAAGCTCGTCATCCAGATCCCGGCCTGGGACGAAGAGGAGCAGATCGCGGCGGCCGTCCGCGAGCTCCCCCGGCAGGTCCCCGGCTTCTCGCGCGTCGAGGTCCTCGTCGTCGACGACGGCTCGACCGACGCGACGGCTCGCATGGCGAAGGAGGCGGGCGCCGACCACGTCCTCCGGCTCCCGATCCACCGCGGCCTGGCCGTGGCCTGGAGGGCCGGGCTCGACAGGGCGCTGTCGCTCGGGGCCGACGTGATCGTCTCGACCGACGCCGACCGGCAGTACGCCGCGGCCGACGTCGCCACGCTCGTCGGCCCGATCCTGCGCGGCGAGGCGGAGATCGTCGTCGGCGACCGCGGGGTCGCGACGAAGGAGGACTTCTCCCCCGGCAAGCGGCTCATGCAGCGGTTCGGCTCGTGGGTCGTCCGGCGTGCGTCCGGCACCGAGGTGCCCGACGCCACGTCCGGCTTCCGCGCCCTGACGCGAGAGGCGGCGCTCCGGCTGAACGTCTTCGGACGGATGACCTACACGGTCGAGACGCTGATCCAGGCCGGCCACAAGGAGATGGCCGTCGCCTCCGTCCGCGTCGGGACGAACCCGCCCGTCCGCCCGTCCCGCCTCTTCCGCCGCACGTCGCGCTACGTCCTCGTCCAGGCGGCGAACATCCTCCGGATCACCGCGCTCTACAAGCCGCTGCCGGTCTTCCTCGGCCTCTCGGCCCTCCTCTTCCTCCTCGGGACGGGGCTCTTCGGCCGCTACGCGTGGATCCTCCTCACCGACCCGACGCCGGGCGCGCACCTCCAGTCGCTCCTCCTCGCGACGGTCTTCCTCGTCGCGTCGTTCCTGGCGTTCCTGACGGGACTCCTCGCCGACCTGATCTCGATCAACCGCAAGCTCTCGGAGGAGATCCTCCTGCGCCTGCGCCGGAGAGAAGCGGCGCCGGGCGCCGAGGACCGTGACGACGCCCGCGGCTGACCCCCGCCGGCGGTCCCTCCTGCGCCGCGCGGCGCTCACGCTCCTCTGGCTCGCCCTCCTCGCGCTCGTCGCGCGGCACGTGGCGCACGCTCCGGCAGAGGTCTTCGGCCGCCTCTCGGAGGCCCGCCCGTGGCTCCTGCTGGCGGGCGGCGCGGTCTACGCGCTCGGCTTCGCGGCGCGCGCCCTCCGCCTGAACCTCCTCCTCCCGCCGGCGGGCCGCATTCCGTTCGGCCGCGCGTGGGCCGTCTCGGGGGCGACGACGTTCCTCCTGCAGGTCCTGCCGTTCCGCGGCGGCGAGGTGGCGAGCTGGGCGCTCTACCGTCGCGTCCTCGGCACCGGGTGGGCGCGCGCGGGCGCGCTCTTCGTCCTCGTGAAGACTCTCGACAGCGCCGCCTTCCTCCTCGCCGGCCTCGCCGGAGCAGCGGCGCTCGCGCTGCGCGGAGGGGCGCCCGTCCTGGGCGGCGTGACGGCGGCGGCCGTCGGCGGGGGGGTGGTCCTCCTCGTCCTCCTGCCGCGGCTCGGCGAGCCGCTCGCCACGTGGGCCTCCCGCCGTCTCTCCGCCCGTCCGCGCCTCGCGCGCGGGCTCGCCGAGCTCGCCGACGGCCTGCGGGTGGCGCGCGAGGAGCCGCGCGCCTACCTCCTCGCGTTCGCGGGAGCGCTCGC
>JAGOBQ010000358.1 GCA_017999215.1 Thermoanaerobaculia bacterium | reverse complement strand
TCGTCGCCGGGGGCTGGGTCCGCGGCGAGCGTTTCTACGGGCGAGAATCGCAGCTCGCCGAGATCCTCGACGGCCCGCGCGACGCGCTCTGGGTCGTGGGGACGCGGGCCGTGGGCAAGACCTCGCTCCTGCGCCAGGTCGAGCACCTGACGGCCGCCGCTCCGGAGCGTGGCTACATGCCGCTCGTCCTCGACCTCGAGGGAGTGGAAGACGCCGCCGAGCTCGAGGAAGACCTCGCGGAGGCGCTCCTCGACGCCGCCCCGCGCCTCACGGCCGCCGGGATCGCGCCCGGTGAAGTCCCTTCCGGCGACTTCTTCACGTCGCTCGGGCGCCTGCGCCGCCTGGTCGGAGCCCGCGGGCTCGAGCTGCTGCTCCTCGTCGACGAGGCCGAGGAGCTGCTCCGGCTGCGCGAGCGCGAACCCGCAATCCTGCGCAAGCTCCGCCGCGCGCTCCAGTCGCGCGAGGGGATCCGCACCGTTCTCGCGGCCTCGCGCCGGCTCTGGGCGCTCGCCGAGCCGGACGGCGAGACCTCTCCGTTCCTCCACGGCTTCACGCCGCCCGTCTACCTCGGCGCGCTCGCCGACTCCGAGGCCCGCGACCTCCTCCGCCAGGCCCGCCCGGACTCCGATGCCCGGGCCGCGTTCGACGACGGTACGGTGGAGCGGATCCGCGAGGCCTGCGGGGACCACCCGTTCCAGCTGCAGGCTCTCGCCGCGCGCGTCCTCGAGCGGGGCGACCCGGAAGCGGCCGTCGCCGAGCTGGAGGCCGACCCCGCGCTCGGACGTCTCTTCGCGGTCGATCTCTCGCTCCTCGACGAGGAGGACCGCGGCCTCCTGCACCGCCTGGCCGAGGGGGACGACGCCGCGGCGCGGACGCCCGGCGCGGCGGGCCGGCTCCTCGAGCTCGAACGGCTCGGCCTCCTCCGCCGCGCGAGTGACGGAGCCGTCACGATCGCGAGTCACTTCCTCCGCCGCTGGCTGGTGACCCGGCCGTGAGGACGCGCGCACCCCGCCCGTCGCGGTTCGCGCCGGCCCTCGTCGCCCTCGCCTTCGTCCTCCTCGCCGCGCCCGCGCGCGCGGACCGCTGGTACGAGCACTACGCGCGCGCCGAGAAGGCGCTCGCGGCGCGCGACTGGCGGACGGCCGTGGCCGAGCTGAACGGCGCGATCGAGGTGAAGGGTGATTCCGGCGCCCGCGAGCGTTCTTACGGCATGCGGGTCGTCGCCTACTTCCCCTACCTGAAGCTGGGCATCGCCTACTACCATCTCGGAGAGCTCGAAGCCGCGCAGCAGGCGTTCGAGACCGAGGAGCGCCTCGGCGCCATCGCCCGCTCCGCCGAAGACCTCGCGCTCCTCCAGCGCTACCGGAAGCTGACGAACGAGGCCCGCGCGGGCGGCGACGACGGCGCGGCGGAGCGGGTCGCGACGATCGTCGCGCGAGCCCTGAACGAAGCCGATGCTCTCGACGCACAGGGACGGCCCGACGAGGCGCTCGCCGCGCTCTCGCGCGCTCTCGCGGTCGCCCCCGGGCACGCCGAGGCGGTCGCGAGGGCGGCCCGGCTCCGGAAGGAGGTCGATCGTCGCGAGCGCGAGAGGCAGGAGAGCGAGCGCGCCGCGGGTCTGGTGTCCTCGGCCCGTGTCGCCCTCGCCGCCGGACGATTCGCCGAAGCGGCGAGCCTCCTGAGGCAGGCCCTCGCCATCCGGCCGGGCGCCGAGCCGGAGGGGCTCCTGCGGCGCGCCGAGGAGGGGATGCTCTCGACGGTCGGATCCGCTCGCGAGTCGCGCGCCGCCGCCCTCGAACAGGCCATCGCGTCGGCCCGCGAGCTGGCCGGGGCCGGGCGCTACGCCGAGGCGCTCGATCGCCTCCAGCCGGCTCTGGCGCTCGACCCCGGCAACCGGGACGCGACCGCGCTCCTCGAACGGCTGCTCGCGGCCCGCCGCCTCACGGCGCAGCGTGACGCCGTGGCGCGCGCCGTCGCCGAGGCGGACGCCGAGCACGCCGCGGGCCGGCACGAACGGGCGCTCGCCGCCGCGAACCGCGCCCTCGCCCTCGACTCCGCGAGCGAGCCGGCCCGCGCCGCCGCCCGCCGCGCCTACGGCGAGATCAGCCGCCAGCTCCTCGGCAGGGGCACCGGTCAGAACCTCCCTCCCGCCATCCGCTTCGCGGACCAGCGCGAGAGCCTCCCGGACGGAACGCGGGCGGAGGTCGTCGACGAGCCGGACTTTCGGCTCTCGGGGGTGGCCTTCGACCGCTCCGCCGTCCGTGTCGTCGTCGGCGACGGCCGGGCCGCCGACGCCCTCGCGGGCACCGCGGGTCAGACCGTGGGCGACTTCGTCCTCACGGAGTTCTCGTCGACGTCGCGGCTCGCCCCCGGCCGGACGACGTTCCGCGTCGTCGCCACCGACGTGGAGGGCCTCTCGGCGAGCGCCGAGTACGTCGTCCTCTACGAGCGGCCCCTCACGGGCTCGCCGTGGGCCCTCGCGCTCCTCGCCGCGATCCCGCTCGCCGCGGCGGGCGCCTTCGTCGCCGGCCGATCGCTCCGGCGGCGGCGCCGGCGGCGGCGGAAGTTCAACCCCTACGTCGCCGGCGCGCCGGTCCTCGACGAGCGGCTCTTCTTCGGGCGCGAGCCGCTCATCGACCGCGTCCTGCAGACGATTCCCAACAACAGCCTCCTCCTCTACGGCGAGCGCCGCATCGGCAAGACCTCGCTCCTCCACCACCTCAAGCGGCGGCTCGAGCAGCTCGACGACCCGGAATTCGCGTTCCACCCCGTCCTCGTCGACCTCCAGGGAGTCCCGGAAGAGCGCTTCTTCGGCGCCCTGATGGTCGCGATCCTCGACGAGGTCGGCCCGCTCCTCCCGCCCGGCGCCGTCGCACCGGAGGCGGGCCGCGCCGACGGCTACGGCTACCACGAGCTCACCCGCGACCTGCGCGTCGTGCTCGACTTCCTCGGACGCCGCACGACCCGGTGCGTGAAGCTCGTGCTTCTCATCGACGAGGTCGACGAGCTCAACTCCTACGACCCGAAGGTCAACCAGAGGCTGCGCAGCCTCTTCATGCGCGCCTTCTCCGAGCACCTCGTGGCCGTCGTCTCCGGAGTCGGGATCCTGAAGCACTGGGAGCTCGCCGGCTCCCCCTGGTACAACTTCTTCGAGGAGCTCGAGGTCGCGCCGCTCGACCGCGGCGCCGCCGAGGCCCTCGTGCGCCGCCCCATCGACGGCGTCTTCGAGATCGAGGACGCCGCCCTCCAGCGCCTGATCGACGCCACCGGCGGCCGGCCGTACCGGATCCAGAAGGCGTGCGTCGCGCTCGTCGGCCGGCTCCACCTCGAGGGGCGCGGCACGATCACGCTCGCCGACGTGGAATCGGTCGCCGGCGAAGGCTTCGAATGAACGTCCCGTACGTCGTCGGCCCGTGGGTGCGGGGCGACCGCTTCTACGGCCGAAGCGACCTCCTCGAGGAGGCCCTCGAAGGGCCGCGGGACCTGCTCTGGCTCGTCGGGATGAGGCGCGTCGGCAAGACCTCGATCCTCCGCGAGATCGAACGGCGCGCCGGCGGCGCTTCGGCCCCCTTCGTCCCGGTCGTCTGGGACCTCCAGGGCTCGGACGCGCCGGACGAGCTGGACCTCGGCCTCCACGAAGCGCTGATCGACGTCGAGCCCGCCCTCGCCGCGGCCGGCGTCGAGCTGCCGAAGCCCGGGCCGGCGGCGGCGACGCTCGGCAGCCTCGCCGCCTCGCTCCGTGCGCACGGACGTCGTCTGCTCCTCCTCTGTGACGAGGCCGAGGACCTCTTCACCCTCCTGCGGCGCCACCCGGAGCTGCGCGGACCGCTCGAGAGCGCGTGGACGACGGTCGGGGCGCGCGTCGTCGTGGCCTCCTCGGTCCGCCTCGTCGACACCGCCGAGAGCGGCCCGGAGGGCGGCCTCTTCGCGGCCTTCGCATCGCCCGCCTGGGTCGGACCGCTCGGCAACGGCGACGCGCGCCTCCTGCTGCGGCAGGAGAACCTCCCCGCCGAAAGGCGGCCGGAGCTCACCGACGCCGCGGTCGACCTCCTCGCGACCCGCTGCGGCGGGCATCCGTTCCTCCTCCAGCTCGCCGCCAAGCGCGCGGTCGAGCTCGGCGACGCGCGGGAGGCGTGCGAGAGGCTGGCCCGCGACCCGACGGTGACCCACCTCTGCGACGTCGACCTCGGCCTCCTCGGCGAGGTCGACCGCGAAGTGCTCGCCGGCCTCGCCACCCCCTCCGCAGGCGACCCGGCGGGCGCCGCCGAGCGCCTCCCCCGCCTCCGCGCGCTCGGTCTCGCACGCGACGGCGCCGACGGTCGCCCGGAGCCGGGGCACTGGTTCCTCGGCCGCCACCTCGCGGCGACGGCGCGGCCTAGAAGCTGAAGATCCCGGAGATCGAAGACGTCACCTCGGAGCGGGAGCCGTCGACCGCCAGGTCGAGCTGGAAGCGCTTGAAGGCCATCCCGAAGCCCAGCGTGACGTGCCCCTCGTCGGACCGCGAGCCGGTCGCGCACGGGTAGGCCGAGTCCGCGGCCGCGCCGCAGAGGCGGTGATCGGGGTCGAGCCACGCCCCGACGCGCACGGCGAGCACCGGGTCGAGGCGCAGGAAGGCGTACTCGGCGCCCACGTGGAACTCGTTCGCGTCCGAGAGGGAGAGCCGGTCGGCGCCGAGCGCCGCCGCGGAGAGCCCCTGGACGAGGCTCGAGTAGCGGACGCGGTCCCATTCGAAGGCCACCGTCAGCGCGCCGCCGGCGGAGCGCAGGGCGGCGCCGGCTCCGAAGGTGTCGGGGAGACGGAGCGAGGCCTCGGCGCACTCCCGTCCCGCGCAGGTCGCCGCGCCGAGCTTCCCGAGCGAGAGCTTCGGTCCCTGTCGGTAGAAGGCCCCCAGCCGGACCTGCTCCGACGGATGCCAGAGCGCCCCGGTGTTGAGCGTCCAGTCGTTGCTTTCGACGCTCCGCCCCGCGGCGCCCG
>JAGOBQ010000025.1 GCA_017999215.1 Thermoanaerobaculia bacterium | reverse complement strand
CCCGTCCGTTCCACCAGAGGGTCCGGCCCGAGGAACGGACGGCGAGCGTCTCGGCCCCCGTCCCCGGCGATCGGCTCCACATCACGGATTCCACGCGCGCGCGGAGATCGCCGACGCGGCCCCACGTCGAGCCTCCGTCGCGCGACTCGAACGCTCCGCCGTCCGTCGCGGCGAAGAGGCGGCCCGGCCCGGCCGCGAAGCCGTGGACCGGGAGGCCGAGGACCCGCGCGAACGGCGCGCCCGGCGCCGTGGCGAGCCAGACCCCGTCCGGCGTTCCGGCGAGCAGCCGGTCGCCGCTCGCGAGGAGGGCGCGGATCGTCGAGGCAGGGGTCCACGCGATTCGTTCGGCCTTTCCCGACGCGGGGTCGAGGTCCCAGAGACCGCCGCTCCCTCCGTCCGCGGCCCGCGCGACGGCGACTCGCCCCGACGCCGTGACGGCCACGGCCGAGACCCGCGCCTCCGAAAGGCCCGCGTTCGACTCGAGGAGCGTCCGCCCGCCGTCCTCGCTCCGGAGGATTCCCTCCGCCTCGGTCGCGACGAGGAGGGCCGCCGGGTTCGCCGGGTCGAAGACGAGCGCGTTGACGACGGTCGACTCCCGCGAGATGCGCTGGAAGCTCCTTCCCGCGTCCCGGCTCTCGAAGAGCCCGCCGGTGGTCCCGGCGAGGACGCGATCCGGCTCCCGCGGGTCGCGGACGACGACGTGGGTCCGCCGGTCGGCGAGGCCGTCCTTGTACCTCTTCCATGTCGCGGCGCCGTCCGTCGTCCGGTAGACCCAGCCGCACGTCGCCGCCCAGATGTCGTCCGGGTCGGTCGGCGAGAAGTCGAGGTGGAAGACCTGGGTGTCCTCGACCATCCCTCCCGCGATCCGCTTCCAGCTCCGGCCCAGGTCCGTCGAACGGAAGGGATGCCGGTAGGAGCCCGAGTAGAGGACGGCTCGCTTGAGCGGGTGAAACGCGAGGAACGCGACGCCGCTCCCCGGATCGAGCGGGGGACGGGACGGTCGCCACGTGACGCCGCCGTCCTCGGAGACCTCGAGCCCCGTGTCGCCACCGACCGCGACGACCTTTCGCCCGTCGAGGAGCGTCACCGCGACGACGCGGGCCTCGGCCCGCTCCTCCCATCGCCTCACGACGCTCCAGGAACGGGCGGCGTCGTCCGAGCGGACGAGGAGTCCTCCCTTGACGACGCCCGTCAGGCCTGCCCAGACCGTCCCGACGCGCTGCGGGTCGGGGAGCAGCGAGGTGACGGAGTACCCGGGGAAAGGAGCGCCTCCCGGGGGCGCGCTCCAGGTCCTGCCGCCGTCGGTCGACCGGTAGACGCCGCCGAGGGCGGTCCCGGCATAGAAGAGCCCCGGTGTGCGCGGTTCCGCCGCGAGCGACTTCACCTCGGCCCCCGGAAGGGGGTAGCGAAGCCAGGTTCCCGCCGGCGCCGTCACGGGCCGGCCTTCGGCCGCGACGAGAGCAGGCGCGAGGGCGGCCGCGAGGAGCGCGGCCGCCAGGTCAGCCCGCCGGCTTCGCATCGCCCCCCGTGCCGGACCCGCTCGCCGCAGCGGTGGGCTTCGCGTCGCCGCCCCCCTTCGTCTCGGCGGCGGGCTTCGCCTCGCCGGCCGATTTCGACTCTCCCGCGGACTTCGACTCCCCGTCGCCGCCCGACTCCCTCCCCTTCGCGCCGGCGGCGCCCGACCGGCCGTAGTCGGTGAGGTAGAAGCCGGAGCCCTTGAACTGGACCGCGGGGGCCGAGAGGAGCTTCTTCAGCGCGCCGCCGCACGACTCGCAGGTCGTCGGGAGGGGATCGGAGAACGCGAGGATGGTCTCCATGGTGTGACCGCACGACTCGCACCGGAACTCGTAGAGGGGCATCTCGAAACGGACCTTTCTCTCACGACGGCGGGGCGTAGCCGCCGCCCGTCGTGCTCCAGTGGATCTTCTTCACGGACGTCCGGCTCGTCATGTCGCGCCGGCCGATCAGCTTGAGGACGTAGAAGGCGTAGAGGAGCTTCGCGTTGTGCGCCGCGTCGGACGGCCCGAGCCCGACGAGCTCGCGCAGGGTCTTCGCGCCGTCGACCTGCTGGAGGAGACGGAGCTCTCCCGGCTCGAGCGCGAGATCGGCGAGCTCCGCCGGCTTCCAGGACGGATCGAAGATCGTCCAGGAGGGGCCGAGGAGCGAGACGGTCTTCCGGGCGTCGTGGAGGGCCTTCACGCCGGCGAGGATCGCCTGCCGCGTCGGGATCTCGAGCTGGATGATCTCGTCGGTCCGGAAGCGGCCGACCGTGAAGGTGACCTCTCCCTCGTCCCACTGGAAGAGCGAGAAGAGGATCCCGCGGACCTGCCGCGTCACGGCGGCGAAGAGCTCCTCGGCCGTCAGCAGGCCCATGTCGACGAGGACGGCCCCGTGCCGCCGGCCCCCCTCGGTCGACCGCGCCTCGACGAGCCGCCGGACCGACTCGTCGAACTGCTCCCTCGTCAGCTTCCCGTCCCCGAGCAGGACGTTTCCGAGGGACTCCTCCCGGTCGTTCGAGGTCGCGAAGATGACGTCGCCGTTCCAGATGTAGACCTTCTTCTCGACCGCTTCGCGGCGGACGACGACCACGCCGGGCACCCGGTAGTGGTGCACCGTCTGGAGGACCTCGGGAAGCGGGGTTTTCGAGAGGTCGCCGCGGAACTCGAAGCGGCTGTCCGACACCCCCCGGATTGTACGGAAATCCGGCCCCGGGCCGGCTGTTACGATCCCGGGCGATGGATTCCCGACAACAGGGGACGGCGCCTCCGGGCGGCGGACGGCGGCGGCTCGCGGGCTGAGGCCCGTGTCGCTCCTCGTCCCGAAGCGCGCGCCGTCCGACGAGATCCTCGACGGCGAGGTCGACCCGGAGGCGGCCGCGGAGAGCCTCGCCGACGTCGAGCGGATCCACCGCGTCCTCGGCGGCCGGTGGATCCTGCGGCGCCACCTCGTCCCGCTCCTCCTCGGCATTCCCTCCCCGCGGCCCGTCCTCCTGGACCTCGGCGCCGGGAACGGCCACGTCGGCCGCGCGCTCGCCGGCGAGATGGCCCGGCGCGGGCGCGGGCTCGTCACGCTCGACCTCGACCGGCAGCTTCTCCACGCGCGTCTCTCGGCCAGGGGCCGGAGCGTCGCGGCCGACGGCCTCCGCCTGCCCCTCGCCGACCGCTCCGTCGACGTCGTCTCCTCGACGCTCCTCCTCCACCACCTCGACGCCCCTTCCGTCGTGCAGCTCCTCCGGGAGTCGGCGCGCGTCGCCCGGGTCGCCGTCTCGGCGCTCGACCTGACGCGGCACCGTATCCCGCTCGCGGTGAACGCCGTCCTCGGCCTGCTCCTCCACCGGAGCCCGATCACGCGGCTCGACGGAAGCGCCTCCGTTTATCAGGCCTGGACGGCGCCGGAGCTGCGGGCGATCGCCGAGCGCGCTCTCCCGGGTGCGCGCGTGTCCCGAGCCGGCCCGTTCGTCCAGAGCCTCCTCTGGGTGAGGCGATGACCGGTCCGCCGCTTCCCGTCGTCGTCGTCGGCGCGAGCCTCGCGGGGAGCGCCGCCGCGCTCGTCCTCGCCCGCTCGGGCGCGCCCGTCGTCCTCGTCGACAAGGCGGCGTTCCCCCGCCCGAAGACCTGCGGCGAGCTCCTCTCCCCCGACGGCGTCGCCGCGCTCGCGCGGCTCGGGCTCGACGGCGCGGTCCGCGCGGCGGGGGCCGCGACGATCCGCCGTTTCGCGCTCGTGAGCCCCGACGGGCGTCGCGTCGCGGGACGCCTCCCGGCCCCGGCTCTCTCCCTGAGCCGGGAGCGGCTCGACACGCTCGTCCTCGACGGCGCCCGAGCGGCCGGGGCGGCGGCGCACCTCGGCGAGACCGTCGTCGCGATCGACGGGACCCTGCCGGAGGGGTTCGTCGTCCGAACGAACGCCCGGACGCTCGCGGCGCGCGCGGTCCTCGGCGCCTGGGGGCGCTACTCGCCTCTCGACGGGCGCCTCGGGCGGCCGTTCTTCGGAGCCCCCGCGTCGCTCTTCGGCTTCAAGAAGTTCCTCGCGGGGGATGCGGGACGACGGTTCGACGACCGGGCCGTCCTCCACGTCTTCCGCGGCGGGTACCTCGGCCTCTCCCTCGTCGAGGGGGGACGGGTCAGCCTCGGAGCGCTCGCGAAGCCCGCGATCGCGAAGGAGGCCCACCACGACCTCGACCGTCTCCTCGCGCGGCTCGCCGCGGCGAGTCCGGGCCTCGCCGCCGACCTCGAGGGGCTCGTTCCCGAGCCCGGTCCGGCCCTCGTCAGCGAGCCCGTCCACCTCGGCCGGAGGGAGGCGGTCCTCGGCGACCTCCTCCTCGTCGGCGACGCCGCGGGCGTCGTCGACCCGTTCACCGGGTCCGGGATGGCCCTCGCGCTCCGGACCGGCGAGGCCGCCGGGACCCTCCTCGCCGAGCACGCGGCCGGGCGGGTCGCGGCGGAAGCGCTCGCGAGGAGCTGGGAGCGGCGGTGGCGGAAGGTGACCGGGAGCGTCTACTTCTTCTCGCGCCTCTTCCGCCCCGTCTTCCTCGGGGGGGTCGCCACCCGCCTCGTCGTCCCGGCGACGGCGCCGCTGGCGGGCCTCGCGGCCCGCCTCACGCGCGGCGCCGCCTGACGGAGCCGCCTACTTCTTCTTCGCGGCCTTCTTCGCGGGGGCCTTCGTCCCGCGCTTCGGCGCGGCCCGTTTCGCGGCCGCCGGCTTTCCCGCCGCGCGCTTCGGGGCCGTCTTCGGGGCTGCCTTCGCGGTCGCCTTCCGCGCCTTTTTCTTCGGCGGGAAGAGGCCCGTCCGGATCGTCTCGATCTGGTCGAGGTGGATTCGGTCGTGCCCGGCGTAGAGCGCGACCATCGTCCCGAGCGACTCCTCGCCCCTCTCGGAGTGGATCCCGACCCGCGCGAACGCCTCGTCCGGGAGCCTCACGAGGAGCCCGAGGTTCACGGCGCGCGCCATCTCGAAATCGGCGACGAGCTCCTCGGCGGAGGCGGCGTCCGCGCCGAGGCGCTCGACGAAGAGGTCCTGGTCGTAGGCGGCGATCGCGGGCCTGTCGTGCGCCGCGACGAGCCGGTAGCGCGACCCGAGGATCACCTCGCCGTCGGCGAGGTGGGCGACGATCTCCTTGATCGACCACTTCCCCGGCGCGGGACGCCGGGAGAGCTGCTTCTCGGTGAGACCTTTCAGGAGCTTCCGGAGCGCCTGGGGCGCCTCGAACATCGCGAGGAAGGGGTCGTCGTCCCCGAGCGCCGCTCGGTAACGTTCCGGGATCACGGGTCCGGCCATCTTCGAGTCCTCCATCGGCGCGACATCGTACGCGAACGCCCGCGCGGCGCGCTCCGGCCGGGCCGTCTAGAATGCTCTTCCCGTGAAGATCGATCGACGCCTCGTCGAAGCCCTGGACGACCTCCTCGTTCGCGCTTTCGCGGAGGACGGGGAGGACGTCACCACCCTCGCCGTCTTCGGCCCGAAGGCCCGGGTCGAGGCCGACATGGTCTGCCGCGACGCGGCCGTCGTCGCCGGCGTGGCCTTCCTCCCGCGCGTCTTCGCGTTCCTCCACCCGCCCGCCCGCGTCGAGCTGCGGGTCGAGGACGGGACGAAGGTGGCGCCCGGCACCGTCCTCGCGCGCGTGGAGGGTCCCGCCATCTCGGTCCTCGCGGCCGAGCGGACCGCGCTGAACCTCGTCCAGCGCCTGACCGGGGTCGCCACGGCGACGCGCGCCTGGGTCGAGGCGCTCGAGGGGAGCGGCACCCGGCTCCTCGACACGCGCAAGACGACGCCGGGCCTGCGCGCGCTCGAGAAGTACGCGGTCCGCTGCGGCGGCGGGACGAACCACCGGATGGGGCTCTCCGACGCCTTCCTCGTGAAGGACAACCACGCCGACGGCTGCGGGAGCCTCTGGGACGCGACCCGCCGCGCGGCCGACTTCCGCGCGATGAACCGCTCGCTGAAGCGCTGCCTCCTCGAGGCCGAGGCGCGGACGCGCGACGAGGTCCACCAGGCGCTCGAGGCGGGCGCCGAGCGGATCCTCCTCGACAACATGACCGTCGCCGAGATGCGCCAGGCGGTCCGCGACGTGAAGCTCTGGAACGAGGCGACGGGAGCCGCGGTCACGACCGAGGCCTCGGGCGGGATGACGATCGAGAAGGCCCGGAAGGCCGCTCGCGCCGGCGTCGACTACGTCTCCGTCGGCGCGATCACGCACTCGGTGCGCGCCGCCGACGTCGCGCTCGACGTGAAGGTGGCCGCGGCCCGGAGGGGCCGCCGTTGAGCCGGGTCGCCGGGCGGACCCGCGTCCCGGCGCTCGTCATCGGGACCGGGATCGCCGGTCTGACCGCCGCGCTCGCGCTCGCGAAGCGGGGCATCCGCGTCCTCCTCCTGACGAAGGCGGCGGAGCCGGACGACTGCAACACGCGCTACGCGCAGGGCGGGATCATCTACTTCGGCAAGCGCGATTCCCCCTCCGCGCTCGTCCGGGACGTCCTCGCCGCCGGCGCCGGCCTCTGCAACGCCGAGGCGGTCCGCTTCCTCGCGCAGGAGGGGCCGCGCGTCGTGGAGGAGGTCCTGATCGGCGACGCCGGGGTCCCCTTCACCCGGACCCGGCGGGGAGATCTCGACTTCACGCGCGAGGGCGCCCACTCCGTCGCCCGGATCGTCCACTCCGCGGACGCGACCGGGAAGGCGATCGAGCTCGCGCTCCTGGCCCGCGTGAAGAGCGAGCGGAACGTGAAGGTCTGGACGAACGCGACGGCGATCGACCTGATCACCGCCCGCCACCACTCCACCGACGTCCAGCAGCGCTACGCGCTCCAGGACCCGTGCCTCGGCGCCTACGTCCTCGACGAGGAGGGCGTCGTCCACACCGTCCTCGCCGACTTCACGGTCCTGGCGACGGGGGGCGTCGGGCGGCTCTTCCTCCACACGACGAACACGAAGCACGCGATCGGCGACGGCCTGACGATGGCCGCCCGGGCCGGCGCGGCCGTCCTGAACCTCGAGTACGTCCAGTTCCACCCGACGACGCTCTATCACCCCGACGCCGAGCGGTTCCTCATCTCCGAAGCGCTCCGGGGCGAGGGGGCGGTCCTCGTGAACCGGGCCGGCGAGGCCTTCATGCCGCGCTACGACCGGGAGCGGAAGGACCTCGCCCCGCGCGACGTCGTGACCCGCGCGATCGTGGAGGAGATGACGACCCGCGGCGAGCCGTGCGTCTACCTCGACCTCGCGCACCACTACGAGGGGAAGGGTCGGACGACGATCCGGGACCGCTTCCCGACGATCGCCGCCACCTGCGCGAAGTTCGGGATCGACATCGCCACCGAGCCGATCCCGGTCGTCCCGGCCGCCCACTACTTCTGCGGCGGCGTCCTCGCCGACCTCGAGGGGAAGACGACGATCCGGAACCTCTACGCCGTCGGCGAGGTGAGCTGCACGGGCCTCCACGGCGCGAACCGCCTCGCCTCGACGTCGCTCCTCGAGGGGCTCGTCTGGGGGGCCCACGCGGCCCGGTCGATCGCCGACCGGATCGAGAAGGGGCACACGTTCCCGCCGTCCACGTTCCGCTCGATCCCCGACTGGAAGGCCCCCGGGAACGCCCGGAACGAAGACCCCGCGCTCATCCAGCAGGACTGGACGACGATCCGCAACACGATGTGGAACTACGTCGGGATCGTCCGGACGGGAGAGCGCCTCGGCCGCGCCGTGGCCGACATCCGCGACCTCGAGAAGCGCCTCTCGCGCTTCTACCATGAGACGAAGATCTCCCGCGAGATCGTCGACCTCTTCCACGGCGTCCACGCGAGCCACCTGATCGCGCAGGCCGCGCTGAAGAACCCGGTCTCGCGCGGGTGCCACTACAGAAGGAATTAGACGTCCGCGTAGAGGATGCGCCGGGGCCACAGGCGAACGCCTCCGGCTTTTCGGGCTCTCTTACGGACATGGATCGGGGAGGCTCGCCACGAGCCTCCCCGCGGCGGCTGCGCCGCCTCCCCTCGGGTGGGGTAGGAGAAGGCTTGGCGATCAGGCGGGGCGGGCGGTGACGTGGACCTCGCGCCCCTCGCCCTTCACCGCCTTCGAGACGATGCAGTACTTCTCGGCGAGGGCGAGGGTCTTCGCGACGTCGGCCTCGCGCTCGGCGAGGAGCGCGGCCGGGACGTGCGCGACGAGGTCGATCCGGCGGACGCGATAGCCCCCCGCCGGGTCGGCCTCGAGCTCCAGCTCGCCGTCGATGCGGGGCGCCTCGACAGGGACGCGGAGCTTCGCGAGGAAGATCGCCCAGGTCTGGACGAAGCAGGTGACGACGGCGCCGAGGAGGAGCTCCTCCGGGTTCGTCCGGTCGGCGCGCCCGCCGAGGGAGGGCGCCCCGCCGAACGGGGCCGCGAGGAGGCGGGTCCCGCTCTCGAGCGCTCCGGAGCGCTCGGTCGCATCCCAGATCGCGGTCGCGGTGAAGCGGTGCTCGTCGGACATCGTGGCCACCTCCCTGCCCCGCGCTCTCAACCCTTCTCTTCGGGCAGCTCGTCGGGATTCCAGCTCTTCGGCGCGGTCCAGGCGCGCGCCGACAGGAACGTCGAGAGGCCGAGCGGGACCAGCCCGCGGCAGCCGCGGCGCGCGTCGAACGCGTCGACGACGCGAGCCACCTCGCCGGGAGCCGACGCGGGGACGACCATCCGCGAGCGGGCGAGGAGCCCGACCGGCGCTTCGCGCCGCGCCTCGGCCCAGGCTCCCGCTCCCGCGGCCTCCTCCTCCGGCGCGAGCGGCGCCACGCCCGCGAGGGCGAGCGAGCCGCCGAGGACGGCGAGGAGGAGGGGGAGATCCCGGAAGACGGGAATCGCCGTCTCGAACCGGAAGGTCTGCACGACGCCGCGCGTCCCGAGCGTGGCGCCGTTTCCCGCGAACGAGTAGGGGCGCGTGGCGCGCCCGGCGTTCGCCACGAACGACCAGGCGAACGCGACCGGCCAGAGAGGCAGCGACAGGAGGAAGAGGACGAGCCCTGCGAGGCGGCTTCCGAGCCC
Source organism: Thermoanaerobaculia bacterium (assembly GCA_017999215.1). Classification (GTDB taxonomy): domain Bacteria; phylum Acidobacteriota; class Thermoanaerobaculia; order UBA5066; family UBA5066; genus UBA5066. The sequence continues at coordinate 7,971 of JAGOBQ010000025.1, read as the reverse complement.
GGCTCCTCGCGGCGTGCCGGCGGGAGGGAGGAGGTCCGTCAGGAGCGACGTCGCGCCCGAGGCCGGATCGACGACGAGGTTCTGCGCCACCGCGGCGCCGCGAAGGGAGACGCCATCGGGGACGACGGAGCGCGGGAGGACGGAGACGCCGTCGAGCGCCGCCTTCCCGAGGACCGCGGCCTCCTCGGCGACGGTCGCGCCGCCGGAGAGCCGGGCCCCCTTCGAGACGACGGCGCGCGGAGAGAGGGCGACGGTCCCGTCGCCGCGGTCGAGGGCGCTCCATCGGGAGAGGGAGTCGAGCGGGGCGAGGTCCAGGTCGACGTCCAGGGGATCGTGCCCCTCCTCCCGGACCCAGCCTTCGTCCGCCGGCTCGCGCGGCAGCTCGAGCTTCTTCAGCGCCTCCGGCCGAACGCGCCACATCCCGAGGAGCCGCTCGCCGGAGAGCGCGGCGACGACGGGGGACTCGCTCCGCTCGGAGCGGCGGACGAACTCTCCGAACGCGTCCTCGATCGCCGCGTCGCCCCGGAGAACGAAGGTCTCCCCGTCCAGCCGGTGCTCGAGGCGGCGCAGGACGGCTCCGGTCGTCTCGTCCTCGGAACGGCGGACGTATTCGAGGGCGATCCCCCAGCGGATCCCCTTTCCGAAGCGCTTCTCGATCTCGGAGCCGCGCGGGCCGACGACGACGAGGGCCGAGCGGACGCCGGCGGCGACGAGGGCCTCGAGCGCGCGCTCGAGGATCGGCGCGCCGCGCAGCGGGAGGAGGGCGGGGACGGTCTTGTCCGCGAGCGGGCCGAGGGCGCGCCCGTCGCGGTCCGCGAGGAGAACGGTCGTCATAGGGCCGTCGATTATGACGGAGGGCGCGCGACGAAGGCGCGCAGCCCCGTCGTCCGCCCGGCGCGGGCGTCCACCTCGGCCGTCACCTCCCGCGCGTTCACGATCAGCCAGGCCCTCACGAGCGGCGCCGGCGCGGCGACCGGGTCGGTCGTCCCCTCCCGCCACGCCCAGACGACGGTCGTCCCGCCGCGCGCCTCCGCGGCGATCTGCTCCACCGTGGGCCGGTCGGCCCAGGTCGTCCCGGTCCGGAAGAGCCGGAACGCGATCGCGGCGGGCTCGGGCGCGCGGAACGCGACGGCGCGCGGGGAGAGCGGCAGGAGCTCGGGCGCGACCTGGTCGGCGAGCGCCCGGACGCCCGTCCGGTGCGCGAGGAGGTCGTGACGGATGGCGCGCGCCGCGGCGAGCCCTTCGGAGACGAGGAGGACCGAGAGAAAGACGAGCCCCGCGCGGCGTCCGAAGCGCCGCGCCGCGTCGCCGGAGACGAGCCACGCCGCCCCGGCGGTGGAGAGGGCGATCGCCGCGAGCGCCCCGGCGGCCGTGAACGGCGCCGCCCGGCCTCCGTTGAAGAGAGGCTCCCGCGCGGTCCAGACGAGGAGGATCGCCAGGACGAGGACGACCGCCCCCGAGGCGACGGTCGCGATCGTCTCGAAGCGGACCCGCCGCGCCGAGCGCGGCCGCGTCAGGAGCGCGGCGCCGCCGAGCCCCGCGAGGGCCGAGAGGGCGGGAAGGACCGGCGTGGAGGAGAGCTCGAGCGAGCCGGCGACCGCGACGAGGACGACGAGCTCGACTCCGTAGGCGCACCAGAGCGCCATGTGCGAGAGCCGCCGCTCGCCCCCCGTCGCCCCCGAGACGACCTCCTCCTCGCCGAGCGGCCGCGCGAGGTAGGCGAGGCCGACGCCGACGAGCGGGAGGAGGACGAAGAGGGACTTGACGATCATCCGGAGGTCGGCGCTCACGAGGGCGACGTCGGTGAGCTGCCGGAGCGCCTCGGGCGCGCTCCCGAACGAGCGCGACAGGTGCGGTGCCAGGGAAGCCGGGTGGACGAGCGCCATCAGGAGGAGGTGCGAGCCCGCCGTCAGGAGGAACGAGACCGCGAGGAGCGCGAGGGTCCGCTTCGTCCGGCCGAGCGCGAAGAGGCGAGGACGAAACAGGAGCGCGAGGAGGAGCGGGATGACGAAGAGGCCGACGGCGTAGCCCTTCGTCAGGAAGCCGAGGCCGAAGAGGACTCCGGCCGGCAGCGCCTCGCCCGGGCTGTCTTCCTCGAACGCCCGGAGGCCGAAGATGATCCCGCCCAGGCCGAGGAGCGTCAGGGTCGGTTCGACCGTCGCCGTCCGGCTGGAGAGGACGAGCGGCGAGGCGAGCGCCGCGAACGCGCCGGCGATGTGCCCGGCGGGCTGGCCGAAGCCGCGCCTCACGATCCGCTCGAGGACGAACGCGGCGACGAGGCCGAAGAAGACGGAAGGGAGACGGATGGCCCACTCGTAGGCGCCGAACGTCTTCACCGCCGCCGCGAGGAGCGCCGGGAAGAAGATCGGGATCCCGGTCGGCTCGCCGAGCGGCGTCGACGAGAGGGCGAGGAGCTGGGCGATCCCCCCCTCGACGATGTTGCGCGCGCCGACGGCCCACGGCCCCTCTTCGGGTCCGAGGAGATCGGGCGAGCCGAGCTGCACGAGCCGGAGGAGGAGGCCCGCGAGGAGGGCCAGGACGAACAGGAGACGTCCGGACGCCCCCGGGTCGTCCGCCATCTCGGTCACGGACGTCACGGCGGCGGAGTATACGGCCCCGCCCTCCGCGGGCCCCGGCTCAGGCGGAAGCGGCCCAGGCCGCGAGGCGCGCGCCGAGAGCTTCCTTCGGCGCGTCGTCGGGGAGGTCGAGGAGGAGCGGGACGACGGCGAGGTCTCCCGGGTCCCAGTCCAGGAGCGTCGCCAGGGCCGGCGCGAGGCGCTCGGCGACGGGCCAGGCGCGGACGCTCCGGCGCGACGGGAGCTCCTCCTCGCGGCTCGATTCGAAGAGCCCCGGCCCCGGCGAGCCGCCGTTCCTCTCGGCCAGGGCGCGGACGTAATCGGTCCAGCTCGGCAGGGGGCGCGACAGCCGCTCCTCCTCGAGGAGGCGAAGGACCTCCACGAACCGGTCGGTCGCCCGCCCCGCCTGGGCGCGCGCCTCGCCGAGCGAGTCCGGCAGGTCCACCTCGCGCGCCGCTTCCACCGCGGCGCGGTGCCTGTCGACGACGTCCCGGAAGCGCGTCCGCGACATCCGGAGGTGGAAGCCCGAAGGGGCCGGGCCGTCTCCCGCCGGCGCTGCGAGGAGACGGAGCTCGGCGTCGCGCGCGGCGTCGGTCGGGCGGAAGCGTCCGGCCGAGACGAGGAGCGCGGTGCCGAGGGCGAGGTCCGCGGCGCGCACCGCCGCCTGCCCCGCGAGGAGAGCGGAGCGCGAGGGGGCGCGCCGGGAGAGGGCGCGCTCGGCGAGGAAGAGCGCCGCCCCGCGGCGGACGAGGAGGGCGAGCGCCTCGTCCGCCGCGGGCCGAGCGGCCGCGAGCGGGGCGAGCGGCGCGAGGAGCTCCGCGGGGCCCGCGACGACGCGGGCGGCCGCCGCCGTCTCCAGGTTCGCGAGCGTCGGCGGGAGCTGGGCGAGGGCCGGGCGGGCCGCCGTGGCGAGGCGGACGTCGGCCGAGCGCGCGCGCGCCGTCGCCGCCAGCTCGCGCCGCAGGCGGGGAGCGAGCGACGCCGCGCGCCCCGGCGTCGCGTCGAGGACGACGAGGAGCTCGAACGGGACCGGCGCGACGAAGGCCCCGTCGGCGTCGACCGTCGTCGGCGCCTCGCCCCGTCCGAGGGCCCCGCCGAGCGCCGCTCCGAAGAGGCCGTCTCCGGTCACCTCCTCGAGGCGCGAGAGGAGCGCCGCGAGCGTCTCCCGGCAGCGCCGCTCGACGGCGGGGACCGCCGCGGCGGTGAAGGGTCGGTCCGCGAAGGTCACGGCTCCTCGGGTTCGTCGACCGTCAGCCGCAGCGTCAGCTCGTTCCGCGCGCCGTCGGAGCTGTAGCGGAGCTCGTCGCAGGCCGCGCGGATGATCGGCAGGCCCATCCCCCCCTCCGGCCAGGTCGACGGATCGTCCGGGTCGAGGTCGCGCGGCGGCGGGACGCGCGTCGGGTCGAAGGAGATTCCGGTGTCGACGACGGAGAGCGCGATGGCCCGCCCCTCGCGCGTCAGCTCGACCTCGACCCGGCCGCCGCGGCCGCGATAGGCGTGGCGGACGACGTTCGTCGCCGCTTCCACGACCGCGAGCTCGAGGAGCGAGCGGCGTTCGGTCGGGAGCCCCCACTCGGCGAGGACGCCGTGGCAGGCGGCCGCCAGGAGGCGGACCGAAGGGAAGTCCGCCTCGACGGAGAGGTGGATCGTCCGGGGCCTTCTCATCGGGGCTCCCGAGGATCATAGAGCCCCGCGCCTCCGCCCTGCGACAATGGTGTCGTGATCCCGAGCCGCGCCCCCTCGAAGACCTCCGCGCCGTCGGGCGCGGTCCTCCGCGCGAAGATCGAGTACGACGGCAGCCGCTACCGGGGCTGGCAGGCCCAGGTGAACGCCCGCACCGTCCAGGGCGTCCTCCTCGCCGCGGCCCGCGAGCTCTGGGGGCCCGGCGTCCGCGTCCACGGGGCGGGGCGGACCGACGCGGGCGTCCACGCCCTCGGCCAGGTCGCCTCGGTCCACCTCCCGCCCCGCTCGCGGGTCGACGCCGCCGCCCTGCGCCGCTGGAACGAGCTCCTCCCGTTCGACGTGAACGTCCTCGAGCTTTCCGCCGTCTCCCCCTCGTTCCACGCGCGGCACGACGCGGTGCGGCGCGTCTACCGCTACCGGCTCGCGACGCGGCGCACCGCCTACGGAAAGCCGTTCGTCTACTGGGTGAAGGACGAGCTCGACGTCGCCGCGATGGACCGGGCCGCCCGCCTCCTCGCCGGACGTCACGACTTCGCCGGCTTCTGCGAGAACCCCGAAGGGCACGACTCGACGATCGTCGTCGTCGAGGAGGCGCGCGTGACCGCGCCGGCCGAGGCGGACGGCCTCGTTCTCGTCCGGATCGCCGCGTCGCACTTCCTCTGGAAGATGGTCCGGCGCGTCGTCGGCGTCCTCCTCGAGGTCGGCGCCGGGCGGATGGCCGAGGCACAGGTGGCGCGACTCCTCGTCGAGCGGACGAGCGAGGTCGCGCGCCTCACCGTGCCCCCGTCCGGCCTCTTCCTCGAATCGGTCGGGTACCCCGGCGAGCCGGAAGAGGTGCCGCCGCACCCTCTCCGCCCCGCGTTCTGAGCCGCGCCGGCGCCGCCCGCGCGCCGATCCCCGGCTCTCCGCCGTTTGACCCTCGGGAACGGAGCGTGCTTACATCCGGCCCCATGCGCCGTTCCGTCCTCCTCGCGGCCCTCGCCTTCGCCGTCGTCGCTCCTCCGGCCGCTCCCTCCCGGGCGCAGGGGATCTCCTTCTCCGAGGGGCGGCCGTTCGCGGAGGCGCTCCGCCGCGCGCGCGCCGAGAAGAAGCCGATCCTCCTCGACGCCTACGCCGTCTGGTGCGGCCCGTGCAAGCAGCTCGACCGCCTGACGTTCGCCGACCCGAAGGTGGGCGAGTGGGCCCGGAAGAACGTCGTCGCGGTGAAGCTCGACGCCGAGAAGGGCGAGGGGCGGCGCATCTCGCAGCGCTACGCCGTCCGCGCGTTCCCGACCGTCCTCTTCATCGACGCGGCCGGCAACGAGATCGACCGGCTCTCCGGCGTCTTCGGCCCGGAGGAGTTCGTTCGCGCCGCCGACGCGATCCTCGCCCGGAAGACTCCGCTGGTCGACGCGATCGCGAAGCTGAAGGAGAAGTGGGAACCGTCGCTCGCCGGAGGCCTCGCGGCGCAGCTCGCCCAGCGCAACGACCTCGCGCGGCTCCGCCCGATCGCGCTCCGCGCCGTCGAGGAGGACCCGTCGCTCGCCGAGGAAGGGGCCCGCGAGGCGTTCCTCTACCTCGTCAGCCTCGAGCACGGGGCCGGAGCGATCTCGCCCGAGACGCTCGACCTGATCGAGTCGCTCGCGCCGCGCCTCGCCGCCGACCCGCGCGCCGCCATCCTGCACCTCGCCGCCGCCGAAGCGCAGGCGCGGGCGGGGAACGGCGCTGCGGCCCGCGCCTCCGCGCTCGCGGGGCTGAAGCTCCTCCCCGAGGACGCCCCGCTCGCCGCCGACCTCCACGTCGCGCTCGCCGCCGCGGAGCGCGCCGGCGGGAAGCCGGACGCCGCGCTCGCCGCCGCGCGCCGCGCCGTCGCGCTCGGGGAGAAGGGGGCGGGCGGCGCCTGGGCGCGCGCGTCCCGCCTCCTCGCGCTCGCCGAGACGCTCGCCTTCGCCCGGCAGGGCGAGGAGGCGAAGAAGACCCTCGAGGTCGCGCTCGGGAGCGTCTCGAACGACCCGGCTCTCCTCGTGCGCGCCTCCGCGCTCCTCGTCCGGCTGAAGGACCTCCCGGGCGCCGTCGCGCGCGCCCGGAGCGCCGTCGACGCTTCGCAGGGGGGCGACGCGCCCGCGCAGGTCGCTCTCGGCGAGGCGCTCGCCGCCTCCGGCGACGTGAAGGGGGCCGTCGCGGCGTTCGGGCGCGCTCTCGAGCTCGAGCCCGAGAACCGCGACGCGCGGAAACGTCTCGACTCCCTCCGCGGCCGGACGGCGAAGAAGCCGGCCTGAGAGCGGCTCCCCCGCCCGCGGCCTCAGGCCGCGGGCGGGACGCCCGCCGGGGCCTCCGCCGTCGCGATCGTCCGGCGGCGCCGCCTCCCGAGCAGGAGGAAGAGGAGCGCCGCGGTCGCGATCCGGACGAGGAGGATCCCGGAGGAGAACGCGTGGAGCCGGCCCCACGCCTTTCGTCCCGGGTCGCCCGCCGGGAGGAGGTCGATCAGCGTCGGGAGCCGGTCGCGGAGAGACATCATCTGCGGCGTGATCACCTCGTGCGAGGCGAAGGCGGCCGCGGCCAGGACCGCGAGGAGGCGGAGCGCGAGCCCCTTCTGCACCTTCTCGAACGGCTCGACGCGGTCGAGGAGGAGGACGAGGACGAACGCGACGGCCGCCGCGCCGTAGGTCGAGAGGTCGAGCAGGTCGAGCAGCGCGCGGTTCACCGCCCCTCCCGCGTGGCGGGAGGGGGATTCCCGGAGGACGGTCCCGGCCGCGCCGGCGAAGAAGACGAGCGCGCCGAGGAGCGCCCCGACAACGAGGAGGAGCGCGGTCCGGAGCGCGGAGCCGCGCGTGAACCGCTCGAGGCTCATCCTTCCGCCACCCACTCGGGCACGACGCGCGTCGGGACGACGCCCGCCTCGAAGGCCCGGTCGAGGAGGAGGCGCACCGCCTCGCGCCCCCGCTCGCCGTACGAGCGGGTCCAGTCGTTCACGTACATCCCGACGAAGCGGTCGGCCTTCTCGCGCGGCAGGCCGCGGGCGAAGCGCATGGCGTCGGTGAGCGCCGCCTCGCGGTTCGCGAGCGCGTACTCGATGGAGCGCCCGAGCGCGCGGGAGATCCTCCCGATCATCTCGTCGCCGAGGTCGCGCCGGACGGCGTTCCCCCCGAGCGGGAGCGGGAGCCTCGTCTCCTTCGTCCAGAGGGCGCCGAGGTCGCCGAGGAGGCGGAAGCCCTCCTCCTTCCAGGTGAGCTGTCCCTCGTGGATGACGACGCCGGCCTCGACCTCGCGCGCGGCGACCGCGTCGCCGACGCGGTCGAACGGCACGACGACGGGGACGGCCTGCGGGGCGCGCATCCGGAGCGCGAGCGCCGCCGTCGTGAGCGCGCCGGGGATGGCGACCCGCTTCCCGGCGAGCTCCTCGAGCGTCGCGGGGGCGTCGCCGGCCTCGCGCGCGATCACGCACGGGCCGTAGCCGTCGCCGAACGAGGCGCCGTGCGGGAGGAGGACGTACGTCTCCGCGAGGTGGGCGTAGGCGTGGAACGACACGGCGGTGATCGCGAGCTCGCCCCGGAGGGCGCGGCCGTTCAGCGTCTCGATGTCGGCGAGCTCGTGACGGAAGACGAGACCTTCCGTGTCGACCGCTTCCGCGCGCAGCCCGTAGAACATGAACGCGTCGTCGGAGTCGGGCGAGTGGGCGAGGACGAGAGGAGAGGCATCGACGTTCGACATCGCGCGGGATGCTACCCGTTCC
>JAGOBQ010000357.1 GCA_017999215.1 Thermoanaerobaculia bacterium | reverse complement strand
GTGAACGCCCCCTTCTCGTGACCGAACAGCTCCGACTCGAGCAGGTTCTCCGGGAGTGCGCCGCAGTTGATCGAGATGAAAGGCCGGTCGGCCCGGGCCGAGCTACGGTGGATCGCCCGGGCGATGAGCCCCTTGCCGGTCCCCGAGTCGCCGGTGATCAGGACGGTCGACGTCGTCCGCCCGACGCGGTCGATCAGGTCGAAGACGGCGCGCATCCGCCGCGAGACGCCGACGAGCGGGCCGAGCGCCGGCCGGTCCTCGACGCGGGAGCGGAGCTCCTGGTTCTCGTCGGCGAGGCGCTTTCGCTCGAGCGCCTTCTCGACGACGTGCTTCAGCTCGTCGACGTCGAACGGCTTCGAGACGTAGTCGTAGGCGCCCGCCTTCAGCGCCTCGATCGCGGTCTTCGCCGAGGTGTACGCCGTGATCATCACGACCGGCGTCTCGGAATCCGTCTCGCGGGTCTTCCGCAGGATGTCGAACCCGGTGCCGTCCGGCATTCGCAGGTCCGTCAGGACGAGGTCGGGGTGGAGCTCGCCGACGAGGCGCAGCCCCTCGGCGCACGAGCCGGCGGTCCGGACCTCGTACCCCTCCCGCTCGAAGACGATCGAGAGCATCCCGGTGATGCCGGGCTCGTCGTCGACGACCAGGATGCGGGGGCCCGCGGCCCGGGACGGAGCGCCCGTCACGCCCGGACCCCCCTCGTCTCGGCGGTCCGGGCGCCCGGTCCGGCGATCGGGAGCGTCAGCGTGATCGCAGTTCCTTCGCCCGGCGTGCTCCGCACTCGGATCGTCCCTCCGTGCTCCTCGACGATGCGGTAGACGATGGCGAGCCCGAGCCCGGTCCCGCCCGGGGTGGCGTGGGCGAACGGAGTGAAGAGGCGCTCCTGGTCCTCCTGCGACATGCCCCGTCCGTCGTCGGAGAAGGCCGCGCTCCAGGAGCCCTCGCCGTCGGCCCGGGCGGTCACCGCGAGCGTCCCCCCGTCCGGCATCGCCGCGACGGCGTTTCGCAGGAGGTTCCAGAAGACCTGGCGGAGCTGCCCCGGGTCGGCCTGGAGCGGGACCGACTCGGGCTCGAGCGTCAGCTTCACGACGTGCCGGCCCGAGAGCTCGTCGCTGTGCGTCAGGAGCGTGACGACGTCGCGCAGGGCGCCCGCGGCGTCGACCGTCTCGATCGCCTGGTCGCGGGGCTTCACGTACTTCAGGAAGTCCTCGAGGATGGCGGAGAGCCGGTGCGACTCCTGGACCGCGATCTCCATCAGCCGCCGCTCCGAAGAGCCGGGGGGCGCCGTTCCGGAGAGGACCTGGACCGAGCCGGAGATCGAGGCCAGGGGGTTGCGGATCTCGTGGGCGATCGACGCCGCGAGCTCGCCGACCGCGGCGAGCTTCTCCTTGAGGCGGACCTCCCCCTCGAGCTTCTTCATCTCCGTGAGGTTCTGGAAGATGAGGATCCGCCCGGTCACGCGGCCGTCGCCGTCGCGGAGAGGGGTCACCGTCACCCCGAAATAGGCGCCGGGGCCGAGCGGCGTCCGGTTCCCCTCGAACCGGAGGACCTCGTTTCCCGGGGCGCGATCCAGGTCGAGGATCTCCTCCCATACGAGGCCGGTCTCGAAGAGGGGGCGTCCGACGAGCTCCTCCGGACGCCGGTGGAGGAGCTCCCCGGCGGGAGGATTCGCGAACGTGATCGTGCCGGAGAGGTCGGCGGTCACGACGCCGGAAGACATCGAGGAGAGGACCGAGGAGTGGAGGGCCTGGAGGCGGGCGACCTCTTCCCGCCGGCGCTCGGCGAGGAGACGCGCGTCCCGCAGCCTCTCCGAGGCGGCGGCGACGAGGAGCGCCGTCGCCGCGAACGCGCCGACGTTCGAGACGACGTTCCCCGCGAGCTGCCCGCGCGTCCAGAGGCGGGGCGGGAGCTCGTCGCTGCGGGGGGCCGAGACGGCGCCGCTCTGCATGAGCTGGAGGAGAACGGCGTAGAAGACGGAGGCGAGGCCGGCCGTCACGAGGCCGCCGCCGCGGCCGAAGAGGAGCGTTCCGCTGAGGACGACGGCCAGGTAGAGGAACGTGAAGCTCGAGTCGGGCCCGCCCGAGACCCAGACGAGGCCGGTCACGACGACGAGGTCGCCGAGGAGCTGGAGGACGGCGTTCGCCCCGGGATCGAGGGTCCGGAGCGTCGCCAGGGAAAGGAGCGACGTCGTGTAGGCGCCCGCGGCGAGGTAATAGATCGGCGCGAGCGGGAGCCAGAGGCTGAACGTCAGCTGGATGAGGAGGGCGGAGAGCAGGAGGGTCGAGACGACGACGACCCGCGTGACGAGGAGGCCCCGGAGGACCTCCGGGGCCGGGCGCGGGAGGGCGCGCGCGGTTTCGCTCACGTCGGCCGATTGTAGCGGTCGGGCGCCCTCCGGGAGCCGCCGGAAGCGGCGCGGGGAGGCCCGGGACGGGCCTCCCCGGTTCACAAACGCCCTACCCGACCTTCGAGATGAGGTCGAACATCGGCATGTACATCGCGACGACGATCGTGCCGATGATCGTGCCGAGCATGGCGATCATGATCGGCTCCATGAGCTTCATGAGGCCCTCGACCGCCCGGTCGACCTCTTCCTCGTAGAACTCGGCGATCTTCGAGAGCATCGCGTCGAGCGCGCCCGTCTGCTCGCCGACGCCGATCATCTGGACGACCATCGGGGGGAAGACCTTCGTCTCGGCGAGCGGCTCGGCGATCGTCCGGCCGGTCTCGACCGACTTCCGGACGGCCATGATGCCGTCCTCGATGATCGCGTTCCCGGAGGTCTTGGCCGTGATCTCGAGGCCGTCGAGGATCGGCACGCCGGAGGAGGTCAGGGTCGCGAAGGTCCGGCAGAACCGGGCGACGGCGATCTTCTTGAGGATGTCGCCGAGGACCGGAAGCTTCAGCAGGATCCCGTCGATGACGCGGCGCCCCTTGTAGGTCTTGTAGTAGCGCTTCAGCGCGAAAATGACCGCGGCGATCGCCGCGGCGATGAAGAGGATGTAGTCCGCGAGGAAGTTCGACAGCGCGATGACGACCCGGGTCGGGAGGGGGAGCTGGGCGCCGAGGCCTGCGAAGAGCGCTGCGAACGTCGGGATGACCTTCCAGAGGATGACCGCGACGACGATCGCCGCCACGCTGAGGACGGAGACGGGGTAGATGAGGGCGGTCTTGACCTGGCCCGCCAGCTTGACCGCCTTCTCGATGTAGCTCGCGAGGCGCCGGAGGATGGTGTCGAGGATACCGCCCGCCTCTCCGGCGGCGACCATGTTCACGAAGAGGTCGTCGAAGGCGCGCGGGTGCTTCTTCAGGGCGTCGGCGAGGGAGGAGCCCGCCTCCACGTCCTGCCGGACGGCGAGGATGATCCGCTGGAACGCCTTGTCGTCCTGCTGGGTGCCGAGGATCTCGAGGCACTGCACGAGGGGCAGGCCGGCGTCGATCATGACGGAGAACATCCGGGTGAAGGTCGCGAGCCGCTTCGGCGCGACCTTGCCCGCGCCCATCTTCGGGAGCGCGAACTCCTTGCCGCGCTCCTTCACGGAGGCGACCTCGATCTGCCGCCGGCGCAGGTCGGCGATCGCGAGGTCCTTCGATTCGGCGGTGAGGACGCCGTTGGTCATGACGCCCTGGCGGGTCTTCCCCTTCCAGACGAACTGGGCCATCTCAATCCCTCCCGGCGCGCGTCAGGGCCGCCGGGCCGCGGCGCCCGCAGCGGCCGTCGGCGGTGCCTGTCCCACGACGCCGACGCCGCGGGCGATCATCTCGGAGAGCTCGTCCGGCAGGGACGACGTGGCGATCGCGAGGTCGTGCGAGATGACCTTGCGGTGCACGAGCGTCGCGAGCGCCTGGTTGAAGGTCTGCATCCCGTACTTGTTCTGCCCGGTCTGCATCATGGAGTAGATCTGGTGGAGCTTGTCCTCGCGGATGAGGTTCCGGATCGCGGGGGTGGGGATCAGGATCTCCATCGCCAGGCACCGCCCCTTGCCGGAGGCCTTCGGGAGGAGCGTCTGGCAGAGGATCCCCTCGAGGACGAACGAGAGCTGCGCCCGCACCTGCGACTGCTGGTTCGCGGGGAACGCGTCGATGATCCGGTTCATCGTCTGGACCGCGCTGTTCGTGTGGAGCGTCGCGAACGTGAGGTGGCCCGTCTCCGCGATCCGGAGCGCCGCCTCCATCGTCTCGAGGTCGCGCATCTCGCCGACGAGGACGACGTCGGGGTCCTCGCGGAGGACGGCCCGGAGCGCGTTCGGGAACGAGTGCGTGTCGGCGTGCAGCTCGCGCTGGTTGACGATGCACTTCTTGTGGGTGTGGAGGAACTCGATCGGGTCCTCGATCGTGACGATGTGCTTCGGCTGCTCGCGGTTGACCTTGTCGATCATCGTCGCGAGCGTCGTCGACTTGCCCGAGCCGGTCGGCCCGGTGACGAGGACGAGGCCGCGCGGCCGGTTGCAGAGCGCCTCGACGACGGTCGGGATGCCGAGCTCCTTGAAGCCGAGGATCTCGTACGGGATCTGCCGGAAGACGGCCGAGACGGCGCCCCGCTGCATGAAGACGTTCCCGCGGAAGCGGGCCAGCCCCTTCACGCCGAAGGAGAGGTCCAGCTCGAGGTTCTCCTCGAAGCGGTGCTTCTGGACGTCGGTCAGGATCGAGTAGCAGAGCTGCTTCGTCTCGGGGACGGTGAGCGGCGGGTAGTCGAGCGCCTGGATGTCGCCGTGCACCCGGATCATCGGAGGGGAATTCGTGGTGATGTGCAGGTCCGACCCGCCCCGCTCGACGAGAGTCTTCAGAAGCTGGTGCAGCGTTGCCGACATCGAAACCCCCTGTCCGAGGTGCTGTCGGGAATCATACCGCAGGCGTTTCCGCCACCACCCGCCGGAATCCGTCTCGTCCGGACCGGAAGGGGACCCGGGCGCGAATGGGCGCGAGACGCCGGTGCTCTCTTCGGTGCTCTGGGCCTGTCTCTTGTACACCTCTCCGAGCCCCCGCG